>JAJRSQ010000306.1 GCA_024278725.1 Chloroflexota bacterium | reverse complement strand
CCCGGGGGCGATTTGCGAGCCGCTCTTACGCATTTTCTTCCGGTTTTAACGAAAATCGGTGGCGTTGTAGGGGCACGCTGCAGCGTGCCCCTACATTTCCTGCGCAAAGTATTGTTTGTCAAGCGACTTTGCAACAGCCCTAATTTCTCGATGCCGTATTGGGCAACAAAAAAGCCGGGGCGAAAAATGCCCACAGCTTTTTATGGCGGTTGTGATGTGTGGTGCATTTACGTCAAATTCAGCCAGTCATCCCCGTCAATTTCTTCAATGTCAAATTGTGCGTCAATGCGCACCCACAGGTAGATTTTGTCGCCTTCATCTACTTTTTCCCAACGGGTGGCAACAATATCGAGTTCGCCGCGCGTGCCGTCGCCCACCGGGAAATTCAGCCGGGCGGGTCTGCCTTCGCGCCAAGCGGTTTGGCAGCGTTGTACCAGCTTCGCCCCGTCGAAGGTGCGCATTTGCACCAGCGCGGTTTGGCTCAGCGATGCGCCTTCCAGCACGCCATTTGCCCAGCGATGGGTCGCTTCTTCAAAATCGGGGGGAGGACCTTCGACAATCGTGATGTATGCGGGTTTCAGTTCCATAATTCACCTTAATTCATATCTAAGCTATCATTTCTATTTTACACGCAACTTTCGATTCTGGCGATTTTTCATTCGCAAAAATGAAAGGACGCTCATGCGGGATTGATGAAAATTCATTTTGACTGCCGGAGGTTATTCGCCGGTAGGGGCGAACCTGTGTGTTCGCCCTTTTTGCGCAAACTTGCCCGTACCCGCCCGCTACGCTACAATTTTGAAGACGACCTTTTCCGCACCGGAGAAATTATGCTGAAACAATGGCTCATCACCGCAATGGGGACGGCGCTCCGTCCGATTTTCCCGCAAAAGCCCATCCCCCGCCACCCGAAATCGGTGGTGGTGTTGAAGCCGTGCTGTTTGGGGGATGTGGTGCTGGCGACCCCCGCGCTGGCGGCGCTGGCGCACCGTTTCCCGGAAGCGGCAATTGATGTGGCGGTGGGCAGTTGGAGCCGGGCGGTGCTGGCGAACAACCCTCGGGTGCGGGCGTTGATTGATTGCGGACGGGTGGGGCAGGGCGCATACGGCTGGGGTGATGTCCGCGCGCTGGCGAAAACCCTGCGCCGCCAAAACTATGATGTCGCCGTCACGCTCGACCGCTCGCCGCTGGTGGGGCTGGTTCCGTGGTTGGCGGGCATTCCGCATCGGGTGGGGATGGACAGCGCCGGACGGGGATTCGCTCACACGGTGCGCGTGTCTGTGCCCGCAACGCCGCGCCATGAGGCGCAATTATATTTGGATGTCGCGCTCGCCGGGAACGCCGCCGAGACTGACTTTTGGACGGAGTTTTATCCCTCGAAGGATGATGCCGCGTTACCCGAATTGCCGCCATCCCCGTTTGTGGTTCTGCATCCGGCGGGCGGGGTGAACCCCGGTATGCACATGCCGGATAAACGCTGGTTGCCGCAACGATTCGCCGCGCTGGCAGACCGACTTTCGGCGGTGGGGTGGCGGGTGGTTTTCAGCGGCACGGCGGCGGATGTGCCGCTGTGCGCGCAAATTACCGCGCAGATGACCGCCTCCGCCGACATTTTGGCGGGAAAATTATCGCTGGGGCAGTTTGGCGCGCTCTGTCGCCGCGCCGCGTTATTTGTCGGCGGCGATACCGGCGCGATGCACGTCGCGGTGGCATCGGGGTGCAAAACCGTGGCGATTTTCGGACCCACCGACCCGCGCCGGTACGGACCGTTCGCGCCCGAAACGCAGGCGGCGGTGGTTTGGAAAGCGCGGCGTCTGCCCGTCGGCGGGGTGGGGCAGGGACACATTTCAAATTTCTCATGGGATGATAGCGCATCGGTGGATGAGGTCGCGGCGGCATGTGCCGCCCTGCTGGGGGTATCATCCCTTTAAAAAGGATGACCGATGATTGGCGTAATTTTGGCGGCGGGACGCGGGTCTCGCATGCGCGGGTTGACGAAAAATCGCCCCAAAGCGATGTTGCCGGTGGCGGGAAAACCGATTATCGCGCGGGTGGTGGAACAGTTGCAGGCGGCGGACATCGCCCGCATCATCATCGTGGTGTCCGCCGATGATGCGCACCTTCGCCCGTATTTTGCCGCCCACCCCCCTGAAAATGTGTCGCTGACTTTTGCCGTGCAACCCTATGCGGGGGGGATGGCGCACGCGCTGTTGCAAGCCGCGCCGCACATTGATGCGCCCTTCGTGGTGACCGCCTGCGATAGTTTGTATCCCCGAACTTTTTACGCCGAGTTGACCGCCGCGCACCGGGCGCAATCTTCGCCTGCCACTTTGGCGGTGATGGCATTGCCGCCGGCGGTCATTCCCCGCGCCAGCAGCGTGGAAATCGTCGGGGACAGGGTGGTGCGCATTGTGGAAAAACCGGCGCCGGAAGATGCGCCCTCGAATATCGCCTCGCTGGCGTTGTATGTTTTTGAGCCGATTTTGCTGCACCATTTGCGCGGGGTCTCCGTTTCAGCGCGGGGGGAAATGGAATTGCAGGATGCCATCCAAATGCTGATGACCGCTGCGGGCGGGGTGGGATACGTGCAAACGCCGTGGCGCTGGGAATTGACCACCCCCGCCGATTTGCTGGAAGTGAATCTGTGGTGGCTGAATCAAGCGCCGGACTCGGTGGTGGTGGATGGCGGGGCGTCCCTTCCGGCGGATATTTCGTTGGGACCCGCGGTGTATATCGAAGCGGGCGCGAGCGTCGGGGCGGGGGCGGTGATTCGGCACAGCGTCATCCTGCGCGACGGGGTGGTTTCGGCGGGGGAAACGGTGGAGAATCGGCTGGTTTCCGCCGCCATAACCGGGAATTAATTGCTCTTCAATGCAATTTGTGTTACCATATCTACACCAAAAAGAAGTTCACAAATTTACTGGAAATTCGTATGACGGACACAAATGTGGTCATGCAAAACCTAAAAGCCGGTCTCGCCGCCTACAAATCGGGCGACCGCTCGACGGCGTGGTTGAAATTGCAGGCGGCGCTGCGAGAAGACCCCGATAACATTGCGGCATTGTTGTGGCTGGCTTTTCTGGCGCAATCGTTTGAAAAACGAATTTTCTTCTTGAACCGCGTGTTGGAAATTGACCCGCAAAATGTTCGCGCCCGGCAGGGGCTGGAATGGGCAAAAGAACAGCACCATCAACATGAGCCATCGCCCCCGGAAACGCCCGTCACTGCGCCGATGCAGGTGCTGCGCCCCCAACAGACCGCGCCGCTCAAAAATTCGCTCGCCGCGAAAAAGGGGACGGATGAACTCAAAGAGTCCATTGAGACGGACGAACTGCAACAAAATGCAAAAAAGGGTGTGATTGCCCAACGCGCCCGCCGTCGTTTCCGTCCATTAATTATGATGCTGATATTCGGATTTGCCGCCATCAGTATGGTGGCGGCGGCATGGATGGGCGTGGGCGGCAATGTATTGCTCGCCGATTTGCGACCCACCGACACCGCTGCCCCGCGTCTCGTTTTCGTTCCCATTACCGCCACCCCGACCGCCACGGACACCCCCGTGCCGCCCATCGGCGATACACCTTCGCCCGTCCCCACCGATACGGCGACCACCATTCCGCCGCCCACAAAAACGCCCGCGCCGGTGGTTGCCCCCCCCACCGACACGCCGGTGAAAGTGGTGGTTGTTCTGCCGACGGCAACCCACACACCCGCACCGATTTTGCCCACCGCGACACTCGTTCCGCTACCCACTGCCACCCCACGCCCGCCACCACCCACTGCCACCGCAACTTCCATCCCACCGACAGCAACATCCACCGATACCCCTGCCGCCACGGCGACGCTGCCGCCGCCCACCGTCACCATTTCGCCGAGCGATACCGCCACGCCGCCGCAGGAAACGCCTGCCCCCATTCCGCCCACCGATACGCCCACACCCATCCCCACCCCGGCGCCGCCGACGGCAACGCCCGTGCCCCCCACCCCGACGCCGGATGCGGGCTTGATTCATCAGCCTGCCTACCCCGGTGAAAAGTGGATTGAGGTGAATCTGAGCACGCAATCGTTGACCGCATGGGAAGGGACGGTTCCGGTGATGAATTTTCTGGTGAGTACCGGACTGCCCGGCACGCCCACTGTGACGGGGCAATTTTACATCTATCAAAAGTTGGTTTCCACCCGTATGACCGGTCCGGGATATGATTTGCCCAACGTGCCGCACACCATGTATTTTTATCAGGGTTATGCGCTGCACGGCGCATACTGGCACAATAATTTCGGGCAACCGATGAGCCACGGCTGCGTCAATATCTCTCTGCCGGATGCGGAGCGCCTGTTCTACTGGGCAACGCCTGTTTTGCCCGATGGCGCGTGGTATGTCAACGCCTCTGCCGACAACCCCGGCACGCTGGTGGTGATTCATTATTAATGGCGCAATGCTCGCGCGCCATTTGTTCAATTCCCCTGACT
>JAJRSQ010000305.1 GCA_024278725.1 Chloroflexota bacterium | reverse complement strand
GTCAGATTGCCCGGTGAGGCGGAATGGGAGAAGGCGGCGCGGGGGGAGGACGGGCGGGTGTATCCGTGGGGGGATGGAATAGACGCGAACCTGTTGAATTATGAAGGAACGGGGATAGGGACGACGAGCACAGTGGGGGCATTTCCGGGGGGAGTAAGCCCGTATGGGTGCGAAGATATGAGCGGGAACGTATGGGAGTGGAGCAGCACGAAAGAGGGAGAGGATTATTCGTTTAAGGTGAAGAACGAATGGGCGGCGGGATATTTAGAGGGAGATGCATTCCGGGTGTTGCGGGGCGGCGCGTTCCTCGACGGCGAAGACCTCGTGCACTGCGCCTTCCGCAACAGGATCGACCCTATCATCAGGGTCTGGTTCTACGGGTTTCGGGTGATGTTGTCCCCCGAAAAACAGTGAAAAACGAAGAGTGCAGAGTGAAAAATGGGCGGCAATTGAGCTCGGTTCGATGATAGCGGGTTTCCGGTGGGCGCGGGGGACGCTGCTTCAAAAACGGTAAAGATATTGCACAATAAGGAGCAGGTATGACAACCTTCCAAATCACCCTCGGCGAAACCTATTATGAGCACGGTTATCTCCATATTCCGATTGAATATGATGAATATCTGACGACCGAAAGCGAAACCATCAAGCTGGTGTTAGGTGAGCAAGGGGAAGTAACGGCAAAAGTAAAACGAATAGTATTAGCGACTCAACAACGGGTAACACGGATTTTTGGAGAAGCGGCGCTCAAAAACTGGTTTCAGAAATATTTTACCGTGAATGATACCATCGATATTACGGTGGCAAGCCCAGACAAACTCATCTTACAGCCGTCATTAGCATTGGAAGCAGGTGCGTCTATTCGGGAAAAAGTCTTGCAATCGGTGCGGCAGGCGTTCCCCGGTTGGGATGGGTTTCAGTTCCCGCCGTTCGTTGCGGATGAGGTTTATTACAAGCAGCGCACCGTGGAAAAAGCCCGCGAGCTACTCGGGCGCGATGAACTCACGCGGTTGTTGGCTGAGAATGCATTCGATGAAATACTGGAGCGCATCAAAAAGATTGGGTCGGACAATAATTTGTTGTGGCGCGGCGTTCCAAAATCCGGCGATTTGAATATTCTCTCCGCAGTAGATGGGATGAAAGCCGAATTTTGCCGCGCATTTTTCGACTTACTGTATGGTGACGGCGAGAGCGGGGAGCGGCTGGCGCGGTATTTGATGTTTGTGGAAGAACATAAGTTGCCAAATAAATGGACATTCCCCACCTATTTTCTGTTTGTCGCGCATCCTCAACGTGAGATTTTTATCAAGCCCCGCACTACCGGCGCGTTTTTGGCGGCTATCGGGCAAAAAGCGCGCTATTCGCAAAAACCAACCGCCGCCGGCTATCAATCCATCAAAGCCGTTGTTGAATTGCTGCGTCGGAATTTGGAAGCGTACCATCCCCGCGATATGGTGGATATTCAAAGTCTAATGTGGGTGGTGGCAGGTTCGGGCAATACAGGCGCGCTGGCAGAGCCATTTGCTTCTCTCTTCCGCGATTGGGATGAAGCCAATTGGGCGCTCGATTTTCTGCGCGAAACGTTGGGACGGCTGGGCGTTACCAGCCTCGATGACCCGCGGGTGGCATTGACTGTGCCGGTGGGGCGTCCATTGCTTCGATTGAATTTTGGCAATTGGCTTATCGCCGATTTTATAGGCAAGGGCTTGGCGGGATTGACCCTTCCGGAAAATAATCTGCTTGACATTTCCACCCGTTCTCGTTCGGGATTTGCCAAAAAACTAAATGAAGAGACACATTTTTATTACGGAGATATTTCTATCGAAGTATTGCGCGATATGTCGCCCGAACTGACCATACTTTATGAACAGTCAATGCAAAATATCGCTGACCGGTTTCGCAAGTGGCGGGGAACGCCATACAGAAAAGCCCATCAACCGGAATTGATGGCGGCGTTGTTTGATATGGAATTGCGGCAGAAAGTTTTGACGGAAGGTATTGAAGCAAAAGGAGTGTCAATGCCTATCGACAGTGAACAAAAAGACGGTTATTTTTCACCCGAAACCATAGAACTGATGACTGCCTTGCATGAATCGCCACGCAAAGAAACCTACCGGACCCGGCAAGATGAATATAAAGAATATGTCGAACAGCCGCTCCGGCAGTTGATGAAAGATGTGGTCGCCATACTGCCGCAGGAAATCACCACAGTGATGGAAACGGAGAAGGGGCTTTTCTCTCGAGTTTTGAAGAATGATTACGGGCGGGGCGGCGCGTGGGATCATTATTGGGGGGCGCTGTACCCCAAAGGCGGCAAGCGCACCGAAGCCCCGCAACTTTCAATGTGGGTGAATCACCGCGGGCTTGAGTTCGGATTTTACGTGGGGGAATACGGCAGTATTGACCGCCGGCGGTTGCAGGAAAATTGCCGTGAGCACCACGCGATATTGGCGGTTCTTTTGGCAGACCTTTTGGGCGACACGCGTTTTGTCGCCGGTAGACCGGACACCTTCGTTTTTAACTTGGATGGGACGCTCTCTGATGAAAATGCCACGTGGCGTGATTGGTTGAAAGACCCGTTCACCTTCGGGTTTGATTTGTCGCTGATACTCCCTTTTCCCGAACCACTGCACTTTTCCACAGAAGAATTGCGGGATTTGGTGGCACAAACGTATAAGCAGCTTTTCCCATTGGTGTTGTTGGCAACGGAAGATGACCCGATTCCAGCCATCAAACGCTATCTAAGAATAGAAATTAATGATACCGCACCGCTCAATTCGGAATATTCACTGGAAGATATGGCGGAAGCAACAGGTTTCGCGTTGGATGAATTGCAACGTTGGACGCGGGCGTTGGCGCGCAAAAAGCAGGTGGTGCTTTACGGACCGCCGGGTACGGGCAAAACCTTCATCGCCGAGCATTTGGCGCGGTACGCCATCGGTGGGGGCGACGGATTCAGCGAGCTGGTGCAGTTCCATCCGGCATACGCCTACGAGGATTTTATGCAGGGCATTCGTCCCGAAACGGGACCGGATGGTTCGCTGTCATACACAATGAAGCGAGGGCGCTTTCTCGATTTTTGTTCGCGGGCAAGTGAGCGGGATGGCGTGTGTGTGCTGATTATCGACGAAATTAATCGCGCGAATCTGGCGCGGGTGTTTGGCGAATTGATGTATCTGCTGGAATACCGCGACCGGAGTATCCCGCTGGCGGGCGGCAGAGCGTTCAGCATTCCCCGGAATGTGCGCATCATCGGCACGATGAACACTGCTGACCGTTCCATTGCGCTGGTGGATCATGCCCTGCGCCGCCGGTTTGCTTTTTTGTACCAGCCGCCGAATTACGATGTTCTGCGCCGGTTTCATCAGCGCAAAAAAAACGGCTTCCCGGTTGAAGCGCTCATCACACAATTGCAGACACTCAATCAGCAAATTGACGACCGCCATTATGAAGTGGGTATCAGTTTCTTTTTGCGGGAATCGCTGGCGGATGACATCGCCGACATCTGGCAGATGGAAATTGAACCCTATCTGGAAGAATATTTTTTCGACCGACCCAACACGGTGAATGGTTTTCGCTGGAAGAATGTGCGGAGAAACTTAAATCTATGATATCGGTATCACCGCAAGTCATCACGCTTCAAGAGTATGTTCCGGTGCGCTTGCCCGCCGCTGATTTTAGTGAGGAATCGGCAAAGATTCTGGCAGCAAATTATGCCGACCATATTGCCGTCACCCCTCCGTCGTTTCAAAATAACCATCAGTGGGAATTGACGAATCAAGGCTGGGCTGGGCATATCCCGCTGACCGAAACGCTGCATCTCAAACTGGAACCGAAGGTAGAAATCGGCAATCTGTTTCGTATGCTGGAAGTGGCGTATCAACTGGAAAGTTTCAAATGGCTGGCGGGTATCACCCATACCGATGCGCTGGATGATTTGTATGAACGACTGGCGAATATTCTGGCGCAACGAATTCTTGCCCGTGGGCGCAAGGGGTTCTACCGGGCGTATGTGTCGGAGGCGGAAGATTTGCCGTATCTGCGCGGGCAGTTGGACACCAACCGGCGCATGCGCCGTCCGTGGGCGGTGGATTTACCGTGTTGTTTTCAGGAACACACCGCCGATGTAGATGAGAACCGGATATTAACGTGGACACTGCATCGTATTGCCCGCAGCGGCATCTGCACAGAACGGGTATTGCCGACCGTGCGGCGGGCGTATCGTTCCTTGTTGGGGGCAACCACGCTCACACCGTTTGATGCTCGTACGTGTATCGATCGGCTGTACAACCGACTAAATGATGATTATCAGCCATTGCACGGACTGTGTCGCTTTTTTCTGGAGCAACAAGGCGCGAGCCACAAAATCGGCGAACGGGTGATGTTGCCGTTTGTGGTGAATATGCCGCGTCTGTTTGAGCTGTTTGTGGCGAATTGGCTGCAAGCTCATTTACCGGAAGGATATCGCCTGCGTCAACAGGAAAACGTAATTATTGATGAAGCCAATGGCTTGCGTTTTGTCATTGATATGGTCATTTACCACCGTGACACGGGACGCGCCGAGTTTGTGCTTGATACAAAATACAAAACCCCGAACCAACCATCCGCCGCCGATACCCATCAAGCGATTGCCTACGCTCACACCAAAACCGCACTGCAAGCCGTGTTAATCTATCCCCGCTCGTTGCGCTCCCCGTTGAATACCGATAACCGCGGTATTCAATTACGAAGCACAGTTTTTGCGCTGGATGGTGACCTCGAAGCGGCGGGGCAGGAATTTTTAGCACAGCTTTTTAAGACATCCGGAGAAAGACTATGACCGACACCGAATCGACCCAAAGATTAGTGCGAACCCACCGCCGCCGATTGGCGAAACTACGCGAGCAGGCGGCGCTGTTCGGCGCGAGCACCCCGCCGCACATCCTGCTGGAAATTGAGGACATCACAGCTCAAATCGCCGAGTTGGAAGGTGAAATGCCCGCCGACCCGCCCGCACCCAAAAGCGGCAGCGGCACGACCATCACCGTGATTGGCGACGGCAACGTCATCGCCACGGATGGCGGTATCGCCATCGGCGGGGATGTGAAAGGGGATGTCGAGGTTGGCAAAGAAATAGGGGTAGAAAATGATTGACCGGAATCCGCACTTCACCAAAGAAGAAATTCAGAAAATGCTGTCAGCAGGTATTATTGACGAAAAGCGTGCTGCTGAACTGCAAGCCCAAGTGATTCAAGCCACCGCCGGTTCCGGCTCAACCATCGTGCAGGGGACGGGCAACACCGTCGCCACGGGGGGCGGTCTTGCCGCTAAAGAAATCCACGGCAATATCACCATTAACAATATCCTCAACCACTATATTGCCGAAAGCGGGCAATCGGTGGATAAAGCGGTTTTGCAAAAGCAGATAACGGATTATCTGAAGTGGGTGGTTGACCGTCACGGCACTATCGAACTGCGCGGTATCAAACGCAAAGGTGAGCAAGTGGTGCAATTGGACTTGGAGACGGTTTACGTGCCGTTAGCGGCAAAAACAGCCCGGGACGGGCAACGTTTGTCGCTTGATAACGTGCTGCCACAGGGAAAACACTTGGTTATCACCGGCGGACCCGGTAGCGGCAAAACCACCGTCCTGCAGCATATGGCGTACACGCTGGCTCAAGCCGCAGTAGCCGATGGCTTTATTTTGGCAGAGCAAAAGCTGGGGGTGTCGAAACCGCTTCCCCTGCCGATATTTGTGCCGTTGAGCCACTTTGCACGCTACCGTCGTAGCTTGCCCCCCGGCACCCCCGGTGAACAAAAAACGCTGGCGGCGTTTATCTCCGATTTTTTGCAGGGTAAGCAAGCCCCCTTCAATTTACCCCGTGATTTTTTCAAACAGTTGTTACAGTCCAAGCAGAATATATTGCTATTGCTGGACGGATTGGATGAAGTGCCCAATGAGAATGAACGCGCCAAGGTGCGCGCTGCCATTGAAGAATTGTTGGATGGGCGCGGGGACAACCTGCGAATGGTTGTCACCTGCCGGACGGCAGCCTACAAAGGGCAAACGGCAATCGGCAAAGGGTTCCGGGAGATTGAAGTGCTGCCGTTGGATGAAAGTCATATCAAAAACCTGATTACGCAGGGATATACCAGTATCATCAAAAATGACAAAAATGAGCGCGCGGCAAAAATTGACGATTTGATTGCCGCCATTAAAAAGTTGGAGGCAACCCGCCGCCGGCAATATGGCGATAAGGCGCAACCGCTCATCACCAGTCCGTTGTTGGTGCGAATGCTGTTGATAGTGCATTACAGCAACAATAAATTGCCCGAACAACGTGCCGAACTGTATCAGAAAGCCACCGACGGGATGCTGAAGCCGGATTACAATCCCGATGCCGAAATTGCCACTCGGATTGGCGGGTTGGTGGGTGAAAATGAAAACGTACACCGTGAAATGGCGCAATATGTGGCGTATCATATGCATCGGCGCGGGGAGAGGCAGGGGCGCGAAATTGACGAAAGCGGCTTGCGTGATATTTTGCGGGGGCATCCGGTATACGCCCAATACACCGAGGATTTCATTGAGTTAACCCGCCAGCGAGGCACATTACTGGAAGAGCGTTTGCGGCAATACCGTTTTTTGCATCTGGCGTTTCAGGAATATATGGTGGCGCGGTATTTTGCGGAAGTGATACGCAGTGAAGATGCTATTGTGCGCGAATTGGAAGCCGGATTATTGACCGACAGTTGGTGGCGCGAAGTGATTATTTTGATAACCGGCTATTTGAGCATTGATAACCCGACGGCGGCGGCAAAATTTGTGCGACGGCTGGCGGGGTTGGAAACCCCGTCGCCGGGACTTTCTGACGAACAACGGTTGGCGGCGGCGGAACTGGCGGGCGCGTCTTTATTGGATTGGACCACTGCCCCCGCGGCATTGCGAAACGAGGTTTCCCGGTTGCTGGCAAAATTCTTTGCCGAGGCGAAAAGTCCGGAACGCCGGGTGGAGATTGGCGATTTTCTGGCAAAATACGGCGACCCGCGTCCGGGGGTGGGGGTGCGAGCGGGCGTGCCCGAGTTGGCATTTTGCTACATTCCTGCGGGTGATTTCTGGATGGGGGACGATAATGGTGATAAAGACGAGCGTCCACAGCATTTGCAAAAGGGATTGGATTACGGGTATTGGCTGGCGAAATATCCGGTGACGGTGGCGCAGTGGCGGGCGTATGTGGCAGCGAGGCACAAGCCGTATGATGAAGACAGCTTGCGGGGTGCGGCGAATCATCCGATGGTAGATGTGACGTGGTACGAGGCGGTGGCGTATTGCGAGTGGTTGACGAAGGAATGGCGGGCAAAAGAGTTAATCCCAGCGGAGTGGGTAGTGCGGTTACCGAGCGAAGCGGAGTGGGAGAAGGGAGCGCGAGGGGGGGTGGAGATACCGGTGGAGCGGGTGGAGGTGGTGATAGGGCGTGATAGATTTATGGTCGAACCGTCTATCGCGCGTATCCCCAACCCGAAGCCGAAGCGGCGGTACCCGTGGGGGGCTGAGATAGACGCGAACCTATTGAATTATGATGAAACGGGCATTGGCACCACAAGCGCAGTGGGGGCATTTCCGGGTGGGCGAAGCCCGTACGGGTGTGAAGATATGAGCGGCAACGTGTGGGAATGGTGTAGCACGAAATGGGGAGAAGATTATCCATTCAAGGTAAAAAACGAATGGGACGTGGCATACTTAGGAGGGGACAATCCCCGGGTGTTGCGGGGCGGCGCGTT
>JAJRSQ010000017.1 GCA_024278725.1 Chloroflexota bacterium | reverse complement strand
TTGAATGAAATTAATGTGAACGAAATTCTGGCGCACATCACCGACCTTTCGCCCCAAATGGTCATCATCGATTCCATTCAAACCGTATACCGCGACGAATTGACTTCCATGCCCGGCTCCGTCACCCAAGTACGGGAATCCGCCATGCAATTTCAGGCGGTGGCGAAGGGGCACAACATCCCCATTTTTCTGATTGGGCACGTCACCAAAGACGGCAGCATCGCCGGACCGCGGGTGCTGGAACACATTGTGGACGTGGTGCTTTATTTGGAAGGGGAACGCTACCACACTTACCGCCTGCTGCGCGGAGTGAAAAACCGTTTCGGCGCCACCAACGAAATCGGGATTTTTGAGATGCAAGAAGTCGGCATGACGGAAGTCCCCAACCCCAGCGAGATTTTTCTGACCGAGCGATTGCCCAACGCCTCCGGCTCCGCCATCACCGTGACGGTGGAAGGGACGCGCCCGCTGCTGGTGGAAATTCAGGCGCTGGCGAGCACCACCGCCTTCGGCAACCCCCGCCGCACCCCCAACGGGGTGGATATGAACCGCCTGCTGCTGATGCTGGCGGTGCTGACCAAACGGGCGGGCATCCGGCTGGGCGACCAGGATATTTTCGTGAATGTGGTGGGCGGATTGCGGGTCAACGAACCCGCCGCCGATTTACCCATCGCCGCCGCCATCGCTTCCAGCGTCAAAAACCGCCCCATCGCCGCCGACATCATCCTCATCGGCGAAATCGGACTCTCCGGCGAACTGCGCGCGGTGGGGCATCTGGAAAGCCGTTTGAAGGAAGCGGTGAAGCTCGGCTTCAAGCGCGCCATCCTGCCGAAAACCGCCGCCACCCGCAGTTTGAACATCGCGGACGGCATCAAACCGGTCTTCGTGCGCTCGCTGCGGGAAGCAATTGACGCGGCGCTCACCTAACCTTCCAAATTCTTTGACAATTGCATGATATGGTGTTACCATCTCCACAGAGCTTCTGTGCAATTTATCTCTTTCAAACGCGCAGACCTGTTTACCATTATTGATTGTTTGTATCTATACAGGGGTGTCATTGCGAAGCCCGCAGGGCTGAAGCAATCCCCGGCATTCAAACCCGGAGATTGCACCCTTTGGGCATTTTCAACTTCGCTACGCTCGCAATGACATCTGTTTCACCAATGGCTGTATAGATACGCTTATTTATTTTGCTGTCACGAATCGCCCACGGACAGCACCACATCATTCGGCGTTTTTGGGTTGTTATCATGAGCATTGAACTTATTTTCCGATTGGTGGGCATGGTCGTTTTTGCGATTATTGGGGCGCAGGTGAGCCGTTACCTGCAAATTTACCCCACCACGCATACCACCCGGCTATCCATTGCGATGGCGCTTTCTTTCGCCGCGCTGGGATTGCTCGCCACCCCGTGGCTCACCATCAAACCCTTCAATTGGATGCGCTACCAAATTCGCCGCCTGCCCGCCTCGCGGTTGCTCTCGGCTGTTTTCGGGCTGACCGTCGGGTTGGCGGTGTCGGCGCTGCTGGTTCCCCCGCTCACCCGCCTGCCCTCGCCGTTGAGCCAGATTCTCCCCCTCACCTTCAGTCTGGTCTTCGCGTATGCCGGCATCGCCATTATGGTTATGCGACATCAGGACATCGTCGCCCTGCTTTCACCCGCCGCGCGATGGACGCCCGGCGCACAAGGTCGAAACCGCGCCACCATGCCCAATCAGGATGTCATCCTGCTCGATTCGAGCGCCATCATCGACGGGCGCATCGCCGACATCAGCCAGACCGGTTTTCTGCGCGGCACGCTCCTTGTGCCCCGCTTTGTGCTGCTGGAAGTCCAGCACATCGCCGATTCATCGGATGCGCTGCGCCGGAATCGCGGGCGGCGCGGGCTGGAAATTCTGAACCAATTGCAGGAAGGTTCCATCATTCCGGTGCGCATCACCGACCGGGATGTGGAACACGTCCGCGAAATTGACGACAAATTGGTCATGCTGGCGAAACAACTGCAATGCCCCATCGTCACCACCGATTACGGCTTGAATCGGGTGGCGAAATTACAGGGCGTGCTGGTACTCAACATCAACGAGCTGGCAAACGCGGTGAAAAACGTCTATCTGCCCGGCGAAAAACTTGCCCTGCGCATCATTCAGCCGGGGAAAGAAGCCCGTCAGGGTGTCGGCTATTTGGACGACGGCACAATGGTGGTGGTGCAAAACGGGGCGCGATACATCGATAACACCATCGAAGTGCTGGTGACAAAAGTCTTGCAAACAACCGCCGGTCGGATGATTTTCGCCGAACCGGCACTCTAAAAATATCAACCAGAAAAAACAATGGCTATTCAACTTTACAACTCATTATCCAGAAAAAAAGAAGTTTTTGAACCGATTGAACCGGGATTTGTGGGCATTTACGTCTGCGGTCCCACCGTGTACGGGCATTCCCATTTGGGGCACGCCAAAAGTTACATCTCGTTTGATGTCATCGTCCGCTATTTGCGCTTCAGCGGCTACAAAGTTCGCTACGTCCAAAACATCACCGATGTGGGACATTTGACCGATGATGCCGACGAAGGGGAGGACAAAATTCTGCGGCAGGCGCAGCGAGAGCGGCTCGAACCGATGGAAGTGGTGGAACGGTACACCCGCAGCTATTTTGACGATATGGACGCCCTCAACGTCCTGCGCCCCGATATTTCGCCGCACGCTTCCGGGCATATCTTAGAGCAGATTGAATTGATAGAAGCCCTTTTGGCGAAAAATCACGCCTACGAAAAGAACGGCTCGGTCTATTTCAGCGTGCGCAGTTACCAAAAATACGGGCAACTCTCCGGACGCAAAATCGAAGAATTGGCGGAAGGGGTGCGCATCGAAGCCAACCCAGAAAAGGAACACCCCGCCGACTTCGCGCTGTGGAAAAAAGCGGAGCCGGAACACATCATGAAATGGCACAGCCCGTGGGGCGAAGGATACCCCGGCTGGCACGTGGAATGCTCGGTGATGTCCACCAAATACCTGGGCGAGCCGTTCGATATTCACGGCGGCGGGCTGGAAAACATCTTCCCCCACCACGAAAGTGAAATCGCCCAGTGCGATGCCGCGCACAACCACGGCTTCGCCAAATATTGGATGCACAACAACATGGTCACCGTCAACGGCATGAAAATGGGCAAAAGTCTGGGGAATGCCATCAGCCTGAAACAGCTTTTCACGGGCGACCATCCCCTGCTCACCCAGGGATACGACCCGCTCACCGTGCGCTTTTTCGTGCTGAGCAGCCATTATCGCTCGCCGATTGATTTTTCAAACGAAGCGTTGCAGGCGGCGGAAAAAGGGTTGAAGCGGCTGCACAGCACCGTCAAACTGGTGCGCGACCGCATCCCCACCGCGCCCGCCGGTGACATCCCCGCCGAGGTGCAAACGGTGGTTGACTCACACCGAAAAACGTTCATTCAGGTGATGGACGATGATTTCAACACACCGCAAGCCATCGCCACCCTGTTTGATTTCAACAAAGCGGTGAACACCCTGCTGAACGCCGGAACCCCCCTCTCAAAATCGGCGCTGGAAGCGATTGACGATATTTACCGCACACTGGGCGAAGGGGTACTGGGCATCATCCCCGATGAACTCACGGCGGAAATCGGCGGCGATTTGGTGGACGGGCTGGTGCAATTGCTCATCAGTCTGCGCCAGCAAGCCCGCGCCAACAAAGATTGGGCAACCGCCGACACCATCCGCAACCAGTTGACCGAACTCGGTATTGTGCTGGAAGACCGCCCGGACGGCACGGTGTGGAAGTTGGGCAAATAATCAATGTCAGAAATAATTTACGGACGCAACGCCGTGCGCGAATGTCTCCGCGCCCGGCGGCGTCACATTCACCGTTTGATACTGGCGCAGGGCATCAAATCCACCCCGGTGGTGCAGGAAATCACCCGCCACGCGCGCAAGCTCAAAATTCCCGTTGACACCGCGCCCCGCCAGCAGTTGAATAAAGTCGCCGCCGGAAACCAGGGGATGGCGCTGGAAGTGGGCGCGTTCCCCACCTTTGACGTGCCGGACATTCTGCGCCACGCCCAAAAACTGGGCGAAACCCCCTTTCTGCTGGCGCTCGACCACATCGAAGACCCGCACAACGTCGGCGCGCTCCTCCGCACCGCCGACGCCGTCGGCGTACACGGCATTATCATTCCCAACCGGCGGGCGGCGAGCATCACCCCCACCGTCGTCAACACCTCCGCCGGGGCAGCGGAACATCACCGGGTCGCCGTGGTTGCCAACCTCGCGCAGGCGCTCATCAACCTGAAAAAAGAGAACCTGTGGGTGGTTGGGGTTGAAAAAGCCGAAAACGCCCTGCCCTACCACCAAACCGACCTTTCGATGCCGCTGGTGCTGGTTTTGGGCAACGAAGGGAAAGGGCTTTCCCGGCGCATCGCCACCGTGTGCGACCTGCTGATGGCGTTCCCCATGCGCGGCAAAATCGAATCGCTGAACGCCTCGGTTGCCGGTGGATTGGCGATGTATGAAGTGTGGCGGTCGCGTCAATTTTACACCCCATAATTTGACAATCAGCCATAATAGCATATACTCACCCCCTGTACCACGGTTTCATTATTAACGAGCCGGTGGTACTTTTAGAGTACGGAGAGGTTCCCGAGTGGCCAAAGGGGGCTGACTGTAAATCAGCTGCGTAACGCTTCGGAGGTTCGAATCCTCCCCTCTCCACCTGAACCACTTTTTGATGCGTACTAAATCAGGAGGAAACACCGTCAATGGCAAAAGAAACCTTTGTGAGAACGAAGCCACACGTAAACGTGGGCACGATTGGACACGTTGACCACGGCAAGACGACGCTGACGGCGGCAATTACGAAGACGTTGAGCCTGAAGGGCTGGGCGGACTTCTCGGCGTT
>JAJRSQ010000304.1 GCA_024278725.1 Chloroflexota bacterium | reverse complement strand
GGTAGTTTCAGTATCCGAGTTGGATCGAGGGGTTGGAAAACCGCGCTTTTGAGTTGCGTTTCATCCCCGCTTTCGAGTTTCAGTATCCGAGTTGGATCGAGGGGTTGGAAAACCCCAAACGGTTTTGGCGGAAGTTCCAATGTTTTTGGCTCTGAATGACACTTTTAGCCCGCACACAGGCTATTCCTACCGAAAATAAATGCAAAAAACAAGGTAAATCAAAGTATAAATCGCAAATGTGATTTTGGCAATTTTACCCCTGCTTTTGCGATACCGCCCGCCCCACCGAATATTCAATTTTTAAAGTGCATCCGGCATTTTTGGTTCAAATATCGTTGCAAAAACGCCTAAATTCGCAATCGGCACACTTACCCCGTTGTGCCGTCGGCGACGGCATCCATTCCGCAGCAACAATTTTGCGCATAGCTTCCACCGATTTGCGAAGGTTTGCCTTCAAACGCGTATTGATGGGCACTTCTACCGCCCGTCGCAGGGGAATGTAATACAAAAAACCCCGCTTCACCAGCAGTTGTTTGTTTTCTTCCAGCATCAGCGCATACGCCGTCAACTGCAATTTTAAATGCTTGTCGGGCTTGCCCCGCCGCGAATTTTTAAAATCAACCGGAATTAATTCCGGTGTTTGCCGCAGGTTATCGTTGGTTTCTATGACCAGTTCAATTTTACCCCGCAGCCCCAATTCTGTCGATTCCAGCACCACGTTGTAAAGCCGTTCGCCATGGGTCAACCCATACGGCTTTAACGACCGCCGCGCTTCGTTGCGCATTGCCGCTTGCTGCATTTCAATACCGTGCGCCATTTTTTTTGTGACGGGGCGGATATGGGGCAGGCAGTGATGGAAATATATCAGCCGAGGACAGTATTGAAATTGTTTTAAATCAACCACTCTAAATTGGGTCATGCAATTTTTATCCGATTAACTTTTGGCGCGGCGTTGTTTTTTTCGTTGTGAATTTCCAGCCGCTGTGCCCAATCTTTTTGACAGATGGATAAAAGCCGTACATCGCCATCCCGTTTGCCCAGCCGTTTTTTGATGCGCTGGAAGAGTTCTTCCTGGTTGGTGCGCGATAATGTTCCGGAAAAAGATGAGTATTGAATCCTATCCAGCCCGTAATCCAAACATAACTCGGCGATTTTGTTGCGTGTGCCGTCGTGCGGCACATCGTATATCAGCAAAACGTGCATCATTTCACCACTTGACCGAAAAACCGGTGTATTGTTCCCGGTCTCGGCGTACGAATGTTGCCAGATGCCGCGCTTGATTTTGGATGATAATTCGCAGAGGCACCCGTTTGTTTTCGTATTTTTCCGTCTTTTCCAGACGTTCCAGCACTTTAACGGCAATGGCTTTGCGACTGGCGTCGGTGAGCAGGTGGTCATTGTTGATGGTGATGGCAGTTTTTTGATTGAACATGGCGGCGATGGTGCGGTCAACCACCGGCTGCCGAAATTCCTCAATCAAATCGAGTACCAAACTCGGTTTGCCGGGGCGGTCAACATGGACAAAGCCGGCATACGGATCGAGCCCCGCCAGCACGATGGCGCGTTCAATTTGCCCGTACAGAATGCCGTATCCGTAGTTCAACGCCGAGTTGAACGGGTCAACCGCGCCGCGTCCTTTTCTCCCCCGCCAATTTTCACCCACGGCAACCGCCAATTTGATGCCCGCCCAATATTTTTGTGCGGCGCGTCCTTCCGTCCCCATTAATTCTGAGCGGACTTCAGCGACGGTATGATATTTTTCGGTAAACCGGCGTAACGGTTCCAGATGATCCAGCACTTCCAGCGCGATGAGCCGTAATTCTTCATAAACATCCGGCGCGGTTTCTTTGCGGTATTTGCCCATATAACGCAGCAGTGCGGCTTGGTTGTGAATTTTAGCGGCGGCGATGGCGACGGCAAATTGCAATCCGCGCTCATCTCGTTCTGCCAGCAGTTGCTCGCGGCGAGTTAATACCGTCTCGGTCAATCCGGCGGCGTATAAATTGGCGTATGGTTTGCCCTGAAAATCCACAAAATGCAAAGGAATACCCAACTCGGCACACGCCATAACCGTATCGCTGGACAGGCTCACCGCTTTGCCGGTGATGATGACTTGTTGCAAGTGCATCAATGGGGCTTTTGCCAGCACTTCTTTCCCTTTTTTGACGAACAAACGTCCTTGATGTTTGCTGATGAAGGCGCCGGTTTCATCCACAATCAGGTGGGTGATGATTGCCATTTGAACACTCCTTCGCCTTTGACGGCGTTTTTACCCACTTGAACCACGCTGCCCCACAATATCCACGGTAGCAGAGCGCGCCACGTTTCCGCTTCGGCAAAATAGACCGCTATGCCGATGAAACCGCCCATTTTCTGCTCGCGGTGTAATCGGGTGGAATGTCCGGAAACATCCCACCAGCGGGTGGCATCGTGCTGCAATCGGACGGTTTCCGCCAGCGATACCAGCCGGGTATAGGTGTCTTTGCCCATCGGCGCATCATCCGCATATTGTTGCCCAATGGCGGTGACGCGGCTCAAAATTCGGCTGAAGAGGGGGGTAAATTCGGGATGATGCGTCAATTTTTTGTGGTGGATGATGCGGGTGGGGGTGAGAAACTCCAGCGCGAGGCGTCCGTCGGCGGGGATGGCGGTTTCGGCGCGGGCGATAATTTGGGTATGGGTGACGGGGATGGCGGGCATTTGCGCCATTGAAGCGCCTTCCGGCAGCACCGGCTGTTTTTCGGCGGTAATGGGGTTGATTGCGTCAATCGTCACCAGCGAAAATTTACCCCGTTCCCAACGTGGTTTCCTTTGTCCCCGCGCCGGTTTCGCACGATGAATCTTTTTGCCCAATCCCTGATGCTGTCCCATTTGTCCCACCGCCAGCACAATATAGGGGATGAATCGTTCTGCGTCGCCGAAGATATTCACCGTAAAAGAGAAGCGGTCGCCGGGGTTGAAGGTGTTTTGGTCGGTGAGGGGAGGGCTGAAGCTGTACGGGCGGCGAATATTCCCCGTGCCGGTTTCTCGGCTGAGCAGGTAGCAAACGGGACAAAGGTTTTGGTGCAACGGGTCGTGATTGTCCCATTCGGCGCAGTACAGCGAGCGCAGATGCGTTTGCCACGCACCGCGCAAGGCGGAGCCTTTAAAAGTATCCAATTGGATCGTCGTGTCGGCTT
>JAJRSQ010000303.1 GCA_024278725.1 Chloroflexota bacterium | reverse complement strand
CACCATCGGGCGAGCGTCATTCACGCGGTTTGCGCGTAACCAATTTTCTGCCCATCGCCGGTCTGTGTCCGGCACAAAAAATTCGGTTTCGCCGATGGCGTCGGCGGCAGAAGGGGCATCCCGCCCTGAAATGAGAAATTCCACCAGCCGGAAATTCTGCTCAACTTCGTGCCGCCGGTCGGTGTAGAGTAGGGGATGGGTTAGAAACGGGCGCACGCTGTCCATCGCGTAGCCAACGCGACGGGGGATTCCGGCGGCGGCGGCGAGCCACGCACCCCACCAATGGTCGAACCGCAGGATGATGGCGGTGTCGAATTGATGGGCTTTCAGCGCGCGGGCTTGCTCGCGCAGGTAGCGGTACGGTTGCCACGGCGACGGTTTTTCTCGGCGGGTGAAACCGGGAAATTCGCAGGTGAGAATTTCGTCCACGTGGGGGTTGTGCCGGACGATGGGCAATCCCCATTCGCCGACCAGCAGCGAGATGTGCGCGTGCGGCAGGGATTGCCGCAGCCGGCGCAGGGCGGGGGTGAGAAAGAGCAGGTCGCCCAGATGGTCGGGGCGGATGAGCAGAATTTTCCTCGCGTCGGAAGGGGTGGGTGCGCGACGCGATAGCCATGCCCCGGCGAGCCGCAATCCCCGGTCACGCAATCGGTGTGAAAAATGAGTCTGCGGCGCCGGGGAAACGGCGGGGATGGGCAGGTCGGTGAAGGCGGGGGCGAGGGGGGAATTGGAGATTGGCGGTTGGAGATTGGTCATTGGGCACTCGTATTGCGTGATGCGTGAAACGTGAAACGTGATGCGTGAAGACCTGCAACTCTGCAACTCTGAACCCTCAATACAACCGTTCAAACGCGGGGACGAGCGCTTCCCACGTGAACCGGTCGGCGACGAATTGACGGGCATTTTCCCCGAGCCGGTGGCGCTCGGTGGGGTCGTCCAGCAGTTGCAGGATGGTGTCCGCCATTGCGACGGGGGCGTCCACCAGCCGCATTTCCTGCCCGTCCGTCACGCCGAACCCCTCTGCGCCGACGGTGGTGGCGACGATGGCTTTGCGCATCGCCATCGCTTCCAGCAATTTCAGGCGCGTGCCGCCGCCCACTCGAAAAGGGGCGATATACACGGTTGCGCCGTCGATGTACGGCTCCACCGCGTCCACAAAGCCGGTGATGGTGATGGCGGGGTGGTTGCGCAGGGCGTCCAAACGGGGGTGCGGGCGTTGCCCCACAATGGCGAAGGTGCTTTCGGGGCGGCGCGCCAAAATTCGCGGGAAAACTTCCTGCCCGAACCAGAGCATGGCGTCGATGTTGGGGCGGTAGTCCATTTTGCCGGTGAAAACGATGTCAAAGGGGATGAGGTTGGCGGTGAGGGCATCGTAGCGCGCCAAATTGACGCCGTTGGGAACGACGGTGATTTCCAGTGACGCATCAAGTTGGCGGATGGCGGCGCGGTCGGCGTCGCTGACGGCAACCACGCCATCGGCGGCGCGGCACACCCACCGTTCATACCGGCGCAGGCGTTGGGTCTGCACAAAACTGTATGCGGCGGCAATCCAACGGCGCGGATTTTTCACGTCGGTAGTGAAATTGCGCCATTGCAGCAGCCACTCGGCGTTGTGGTCGTCGTAAATTATTTTTGCGGCGGGGATGATTTCGCGCACGATGGGCAGGTATGGCGCCATTTCGATGCCTTCGATGTGAATCACGTCAAAAGGGTGGGCGGCGAGCAGGGTTCGCAACCGAGCGGCAAATTCCGGCGACCAGAGCCGCCAGCTCATATCGGGGCGGCGGGTGGTGAGCATCTGCCGCAGGCGGGTGGCGACGGTGCGGACGGGGACGGGCAGGGTCTCGATGGTGGCGCACAGCTCGGCGAGCGGGGGGGCGTCGGCGGGCTGGTCGGGTTCCAGAAAGGTGAGCAGGTGGATGGTGTGGCGCTTCGCCAGTTCCGCGATGAGGTTGAAGTTGCGGATAGTGGTTCCCTGAAATGTGGGATATGGTCGTTGGGGGGTGAGGAAAAGAATGTTCATGGCAATGAGCAATTATCAATGAGCAATTAGCAATTGATAAGTGGTCATTGCTAATTGTTGATTGTTTTTCGGTAAACGTCGAGCGTTTCGCGCGCGGCTTGCTCCCAACTGAATTTCGCGGCGCGTTTCAACCCTTTTTCAATCAAATCGTGGCGCAATGTTTCATCGGTCAGCAGCCGATTGATTGCCACGCCCAGCGCTTCTTCATCCAGCGGGTCAATCAGCAGCGCCGCATCGCCGACCACTTCCGGCATCACTTTGATTTTCGACACGATGACCGGCGTGCCGCAGCGCATCGCTTCCAGCGGCGGCAGCCCGAACCCTTCATAAAATGAGGGGTAGACCAGCATGCTGGCGGCATTGTACAGATAATTCACTTCGCTGTCATGCACTCGTCCCAGCAGGATGACATCATGCTCCAGATTTAGCCGCCGAATCGTTTCGTCCACTTCTTCAAACAGCCAGCCTTTGCTGCCCGCAATCACCAGTTTTTCGGTGCGGCGGTGATGGTCTTTCAGCCATTTGTAGGCTTTCAGCAGGGTGGGAATATTCTTTCTGGGTTCAATGGTGCTGATGAAAAAGAGGAAACCCGGCTCCAGCCCGAATGTTTTTTTCACGAAGGTGTTGGCTTCGGCGGGGTCAATTTGGCGGTAAATGGGATTCACGCCCTCATAAATGACGGTGATTTTTCGTTTGGGAACCCCCAGCAATTTGATGAGGTCTTCTTTGGTGGCTTGCGACACGGCGATGATGTGGTCGGTATCGCGCACGGCTTGGTCAATCTGCCCGTAATACCGCGCCGATTCCTTCGTCATGAATTGCGGATACAGCAGGAACGCCAAATCATGCACGGTGATGACCGATTTGTAATTGCGGTTGAAGGGGGGGATGAAATCGGGGGAATGGAGCAAATCCAGCCCGAGGCGGCTCAATTCCAGCCGCAGAGCGGATTGTTCCAGCCGGTGGTGGCTGGGCGTCCACAGTGATGCCCGCGAAAAATTGTGGTTTGAGACGATGCTGGTTTGGTCTTTTCGACTTTGCAACAAAAAAAATTGGTCGGTTTCAGTGGCAAGTGCTTCCAACCCCTTGGTCAGGTGAATGATGTATTGCCCAATACCGGCTTTGCTGTAATAAACCAAACGCGCATCGATGCCGATTCGCATCCGCAATCACCTCAGAAAAAATACGGTGTCCCTCTTATAGCCGAGGGGCACCGCTGTCCCGAATTTTTGTACCGCTATAATACAATATTGAATGGGTTTTGAAAAATTTACGGTCTAGTATTCAAAATTGTCGTCGGAGTCATCCAAATCGAGGTCATCATCGCCGGCGGGATTGGGTGCGGATGGCGGCGCAGCGGGGACATCCGGCATGGGAGCGGCGTTGGGTTGCTCCGGCGACCACAGCACTTTGCGTGCGCCGCGATGGTCCGGCGGGCTGACCACCCCCTGGTCTTCCAAATCGTCCATCAACCGCGAGGCGCGCGGGTAGCCGATGCCCAATTTCCGCTGAAGGTATGACGTGCTGGCGCGTCGGGTTTCCACCACCAAATCAATGGCGCGCTGCATCATATCGTCTTTCCGTTCCTCTTCCAGAATGCCCGCCCACGGCAGTTCGCTGTTATCGGCGGGCGTGTTGTTTGCGGGTGATGCCATCCCCCCGGAAGTGGTGACCGGGCGCGGTGCGGCGGATGTCCCGCTTCCCATCTGCATGCCGGAGCCGGATGATTGCGCGCTCGACGTGCCGGAATCGGTGTTGCCGCCTGCCCATTTCCAATATTGCACCACATTTTTTATCTCCGCATCTGAAACGAAACAGCCCTGCAACCGCGCCAGCTTCGGGGAATCCGGGGCTTGGTACAGCATATCCCCCTTGCCGAGCAGCTTGTCCGCGCCCGGCGTGTCAATGATGACCCGCGAGTCAATCTGGCTACTGACCGCGAAGGCGATGCGGGCGGGGAAGTTCGCTTTTATCAGCCCGGTGACCACATCGGTGGAGGGGCGTTGGGTGGCGATAATCATATGAATGCCGGTAGCGCGCGCCATCTGCGCAATCCGGGCGATGTATTTTTCCACTTCATCGGCGGCGAGCATCATCAAATCTGCCAGCTCATCAATGATGACCACCATGAAGGGCATTTTTTCGCTCTTCGGCATACGCTGGTTGTAAGTGGCAATATTCCGCGCGCCGAGTTGGGCGAAAGCCTTGTATCGCCGCTCCATCTCGCGGGTGATCCATGCCAGCGCGCCCGCAACCTGCTCGAAATCGGTCACCACGGGCGCAATCAGATGCGGAATGCCATTGTAGGAAGTCAGTTCCACCATTTTGGGGTCAATCATCAGCAGTTTCAGCTCATCGGGGGTGTGGGTCATCAACAAATTGATGATGGTGGCGTTAATGCTCACACTCTTGCCCGACCCCGTCGCACCGGCGATGAGCAAATGCGGTTGAGCGGTTAAATCTATCACCACCACTTTGCCGCCGACGCCGCGCCCCAGCGCCACCGGCAATTTGCCTTTGGCGCGCTGATATTCGTCGCTTTCCATTGATGTCCGCAGCGACACCATCGCCACGGCAGTATTCGGCACTTCAATGCCCACAATGGGGCGACCCGGCACGGGGGTCTCGATGCGGATGGGAGCGGCGGAGAGCGCCAGCGCCAAATCGTTGACCAGCGAATTGATTTTGCTCACCCGCACGCGCTGCTCGCGGATGCTGCCGTCTGCCATTTTGCGCACGATTTTCCCCGGCTTCACCCCGAACTGGGTGACGGTGGGTCCCGGATTTATTTCCACCACTTTGGCGGGCACGCCAAAACCGTTCAGGGTTTCTTCGATGACCTCCGCTTGATGGCGAGCGTTCACCGCGCGCCCGGTGGGTCCTGTGCCGGGGGCAAGCAAATCGATGGGAGGGAGGGCGAAGGTGGGCGATGTGACTGCCGCTTGCCGCGCTTGGTCGGTACTCATCGCGGGTTTCGGGGCGGAGGTTACCGGCTTGGGCGGCGATGCGGGTTTCGGCGGTGGCGGCGGCGTCACCGGCTTGGGCGGTGTGGTGGGCATCACCGGCGCGGATGCGGTCGGCATCGGTGTGGGAGTCGGCGTGGGCGCCGGAGGCATCGCGGGGGTGAGCGAGCGAGAAATACGGCGGAGTTCCGTGCTGTCGAGACTGATGATAAGCCCCAGTCCCGCCAGCGCAATCACACCGAACAGCGCAATTGTGCCCCATTGCCCCAGCAGATTGCTCACCAGCGAGCCTAATCCCCAGCCGACATATCCGCCGCCCGCGCGCGACTGCGCCAGCAGCAAACGGTCATCCGTGGGCGTGAGGAAGTGGACAATCACCAGCGCGGCAATGATGATTAATTCCACCCCGATGACTTTTTCCATCGGCAGTTCTGCCGGTTCTTCCATGAACAGCTGCACAATAATGAAGACGCTCAACGCGCCCAGCAGTGTCACCACCGGAATTGCGCCCCAACCGAACAATCCTGCCGCCAGGTTTCCCAACAAGTTGGGAATTGCGCCGCCGGTCACGCCTGCCAGATTCAATATCACCAAAATTGAAACGATGAGCGCCAGCACACTGCCCAATTCCTGGCGATAGGGTTGCAGGCTCTCTAAAATATTCCCCAGATGACGCAACAACTGGTTGCCCAAGTCGTCAAATGTCCAAGTTGCGATAGATTGTTTTTTCTTTTTCGCCATGATTTTCGGTTCAAAACGGTCTGCTGTCGGGCGCGTAATTCCCGATTCTGCTGTTTCTGCCTATAGTATACTAGGCTTTTGGTACTATGTCAACTCATTATGTTAAACTTAGCGGGGTTGTCGCCTGTGCCGATTTCGGGTATCATGTTGCCACAACTATTTTTATCCGGAGGAAAATATGACCGTGCATCGCTGTGATTGGTGCGGCGACGACCCGCTTTACGTGCAATACCACGATGTTGAATGGGGGGAGCCGGTACATGACGACCGCACCCATTTTGAATTTCTGCTGCTGGACGGGGCGCAGGCGGGCTTGAGCTGGTTGACCATTCTGCGCAAGCGGGAAAATTACCGGCGGGTGTTTGACGGCTTCGACCCCCGAAAAATCGCGGACTATGGGGAAGCGAAGCTCGCCATGTTATTGAATGATGCGGGTATCGTGCGCAACCGGCAGAAAATCGTATCGGCGGTGAAGAATGCCCGCGCATTTTTGGCGGTGCAAGCCGAGTTCGGTTCTTTCGATGCGTACGTCTGGCAATTCACCGACGGGCGCACCCTCCAAAACGCATGGCAATCGGTGGCGGAGATTCCCGCGCTCACCGCGGAATCGGAGGCGATGAGCCGTGATTTGAAGCAACGGGGCTTCAGTTTTGTGGGACCGACCATCTGTTATGCGTACATGCAATCGGCGGGGATGGTGAACGACCACATCGTGCGCTGTTTCCGGCACGCGGAACTCGGCGGCGGGAAAACGTCTTGATTTGAAAAATTGCGTGCGGTCTTCTATAATTTCCACAACCTTATCGTAGGGGAAATGAAATATGAGCGAACTGACCATCACCGTTTCAAAAAATCGCCTGAAGCAATTGCGGGAAAAATCATTGCGTTTGGGTGTTTCTGTGGATGATTTAATTCTGATTAGCATTGATGAAATTCTGTCTCGCCCTGATGTCGAGTTTCAGCAAGCGTTGGATTACGTGCTGAAAAAAAACGCTGAACTCTACCGACGTCTCGCCTGATGCGTTACTTGAAGTTAAACGATAATGCACGGCTGTTTCCGGCACGCGGAACTCGGCGGCGGGGGATAACCGCCGGGTTCGGGCATTGGACAATCCGCGCCCCCTATGGTATAGTTATCGCCGTTTGAAACCCGTTTATGGCAATTTTGCGCCCCGTAAAAAACGGGGCGTCCGTTTTTTGACAGGAGAAAATCACCATGCGAATGAGCAGACTTTTCAGCCAAACCTTGCGCCGCGCCCCCGGCGATGCGGAGGTCGTCAGCCACCAACTGCTGGTGCGAGCCGGCTTCATCCGCCAGCTTGCCGCCGGAATTTTCAGCTACCTGCCGCTGGCTCGCCGCACCATGACCAAAATCGAAAATATCATGCGGGACGAAATGGATGCCATCAATGGGCAGGAAGTGACCATGCCGGTCATCCATTCCGCCGATATTTGGAAAGAGACGGGACGCTGGTATCAAATCGGTTCGGAGATGGGACGTTTCTTCGACAAAAACGGGCGCGATATGGTGCTGGCGATGACCCATGAAGAGGTGGTGGCGGATTTGGTGCGCAAAGAAATCCAAAGCTACCGCCAACTCCCGGCGATGATTTATCACATTCAAACCAAATGGCGCGATGACCCCCGTCCGCGCGCCGGACTCATCCGCGTGCGCGAATTTACCATGAAAGACAGCTATTCGCTCGATGCGGATTGGGACGGGCTGGACAAACAATATCGCGCCCATTATCAGGCGTATTTCAATATTTTCAACCGTTGCGGCGTCCCCGCGGTGGCGGTCGGCTCGGATGTGGGGATGATGGGCGGCAGTATGGCGCACGAATATATGTACCTCACCCCCATCGGAGAGGATACGCTGCTGCTGTGCGACGGATGCGGCTATACTGCCAATCGGCAGATTGCTCTTTTCCAAAAACCCCCGGCGACGCCGGAAGACGCTCTGCCGTTGGAAAAAGTTGCCACGCCCGACACCAAGACTATCGAAGATTTGACGAAATTTTTGGATATACCGACCGCCAAAACCGCGAAGGCGGTATTTCTGGTGGCAACCATCACCGAGGGCACGGAGGATGTGGAGAAGTTTGTGTTTGCGGTGGTGCGCGGCGATATGGATGTGAATGAAACCAAACTCGCCAACGCCGTGAAAGCGAAGGCGTTGCGCCCGGCGCACGAAGAGGAAATTGTTGCCATCGGCGCGTCACCCGGATACGGCTCGCCCATTGGGGTGAAAAATGCGCTCATTGTGGTGGACGACATCATCCCTGACTCGCCCAATTTGGTGGCGGGCGCGAATGAGGATGGCTTCCATTATTTAAACGTCAATTACGGGCGAGATTATCGGGCAGATATTGTGGCGGATATTGCCGCCGCGCAGGAAGGGGATTTGTGCCCCCATTGCGGCAATCCGATGAAAACCAGCCGAGGGGTGGAAATCGGCAATATTTTCAAGCTCGGCACGCGCTATACCGAAGCGCTCGGCGCAACTTTCCTCGATAAAGACGGCAAAGAGAAGCCGGTCATCATGGGGTCGTATGGTATTGGTGTGGGGCGGCTGCTGGCGTGCGTGGCGGAAGAACATCACGATGACCACGGGCTGATTTTGCCCATCACCATTGCGCCGTATCAGGTGCATTTGGTGAATTTGAGCAAAAAGTCGAATGCGGCGGAAGAAATTTATGCCGACCTGCAAGCGGCGGGGGTGGAAGTGCTGTTTGATGACCGCGAGGGGATGAGCGCGGGGGTGAAATTCAACGATGCCGACCTGATTGGCTTGCCGCTGCGCGTCACCGTGGGCGACCGGGGGCTGAAACAGGGCGCGGTGGAACTCAAACGGCGTGATGGCAGTGAAAGCGAGCTGATTCCGGTGGCGGAAATTGTGACCGTGGTGCAGGAAAAAATCGCCGCGATGACCGCTGAAATTATAGAAACCGTGATAGACGTACCTTTTAAAGAATAGGCTTATGAATAGAGAAGAAACACTGGCGTGGATTGAAGATGTGATGGACGCGCTCGATAAATCGGAAGTGATTGAAATCATCGAAGAGACCATCGCCGATGGCGGGGTCACCCCCGAATTTTTCGAGACGCTCGATACCGAAACCGAGCGGCTCAAACGGGCGGGCGACCATCAGCGGTACAACCGTCTGCTGGAGATTGCGCGGACGGTTGCCATTGCACGGCAAAATCGAAAAGAAAACCTCTGATTTCGGGACATTCATGGGCGCTCGTGGTGGCGGGTGCTGTGTGTTGCGGCGGAACAAAAAAAAACCTGCCCGGTGTCGGGGAGGTTTTTTTGAATTATCGCGCTTGAATGAGCACTGCCAGCGCCAGCAATCCGATACTCAGTGCCAGCCGCCAGCCCAACGTAATCACCGGCGACGGTACGGACACCGGCATCTCTTCCCAGAAAACTTTCCTCATCGCAAGGCTCCTTCGTTCGCAAAATATTTTAGCGATGACGCATTATAGCATGGGCGCATCGCTTCTGTCGAATTTTGCCGCTTGACGGCGAGTGATGCGTCGGGTACAGTCTCCGATGAAAATTGCAACAGAAAGGAAAAGTTTATGATTGGTTCTTGGGCTCGAAAATGGTTTTTTCCCGGCATCAAACGCCGGAACACCACCACCTCATCCACCGTTGCCACCGAGACAACCGGCGGCGGCGAAGACCGGGTGCAGTGGGAACGCATCGTCGCCGGGTTGCAACCGATGGAAGCGCAGGTCATCAAAAGCCGTCTGGAGAGCGACGATATCCCCGCGCTCATTCAGCAGGAGAGTATCGGCACGGTGATGGGACTGACCGTCGGCGGGTTGGGCGCGGCGAGCGTCTGGGTTCCCGAAGAGTTGGCGGAACGCGCGCTGGACATACTCGATGATCCGTTGGGATGATATTTGCCCGTACATGTCATATGATGAATGTCGTGAAAATTGGTGCAAAACATCACTTTTTTAATGTTTATTTTTAGGGTATAATGGTCGCAATGCTAATAAAATGCAGAGAATCTTTTTAATACGGGGACAGAATACCAATGAAACTTCTGACAAAACTGACCATCACTGCACTGTGCGTCACCCTTTTGAGCACACTCATTGCCACAGTTTCGCTGGCGCAGGCGCCCAAAATAGACCAGCTTATTGTGCAAATTTGGCCCGAATATGACCGCCCCGAAACGCTGGTCATCTATCAGGGACAGCTTGCGGATGACGTGCCGCTGCCCGCTACGCTCACCTTTGAAGTTCCCACCGCATCCGGCGACATGCACGCCGTCGCTGTGATGTCCGATGACGGCAGATTGGTGAACGCCGAATACACCCTTTCCGCCATTGATGATACCACCGCCCGGTTGACCATCACCGTGGAAAATCCGCGCTTCCAATTTGAATATTACGACCCCAATTTGGTGGTGAAGGAAGATTCAAAGCGCGTTGTCACCTTTTCCGGCGTGACCGAACATCCGGTGAACAATTTGCAGGTGGAATTTCAGCAGCCGCCGGAAGCGCAGGATGTGACGTTCACCCCTGAAGCGGATGAAGTGATGTCCGGTAACGATGGCGCCGGTTTCCAGTACCACATTTATCGTTTCCAAAACATTGAACCGGGCGAATATTTGTCACTGTCCGGCTCATACATTCGCAACAACGATACGCTCTCGGCGGATTTGCAGGTAGATATTGTCCAGCCGAATGTCGAAACTTCGGCGGCGACACCCGCCCAGTCCGCTGCATCGGGCAATAATTTGCCGATTACCATCGGGTATGTGCTGGTGGGCATCGGGGTGGGGGTGCTGCTGGTTGTGGCGGGCATTTGGTTGTTCAACAATTACCGCACCGAACCGGAACCCGTGGAACATGTTCGTCCCGTCAAAAAACGCGGCTCGCCCCCCGCGCCGAAACCCGTTG
>JAJRSQ010000302.1 GCA_024278725.1 Chloroflexota bacterium | reverse complement strand
CGCGGTGTTCGGGGTGGATTTGTCGGACGGGATGGCGGTGGTGGCGCGGCGAAAGTTGCGCGCCGCCGATTTTCTTTTGCGCGCCCACCTGTTTTGCGGCGACGCGGCGCACTTGTCCGCGCCGGCTCGCCGCTTTGATGCGGTGTTCATCAGTTTTACCCTGGAATTATTTGATACCCCCGAAATTCCGCGCGTGCTGGGGGAGATTCGGCGGGCGCTGAAGCCGAGCGGGCGGCTGGTGGTGGTGTCGATGGCAAAACAAATGCCCGCGCCGGTGGCGCTGCGATGGTATGAATGGGCGCACCGCCGGTTTCCGCGCTGGGTGGATTGCCGTCCGATTTTCGTGCGCGAATCGGTGGCGCGGGCGGGTTTTCGGATAACGCGGACATCGCCAATGGTGATGTTCGGCTTGCCGGTGGAAATTGTGGCGGGCACGCCGGATTAATCGGTGGGTGTGCCGTTGGTATCCCAACCGCGCAGGCGATAATATTCCACCAACAGCGCATCGAGTTGGGGCAGCGTGCCCGCCGCGTGCCCATCGGGGCGGGGTTCGGTGAGCAGCCGCACGGGCAGGGTGTCGTCTGCGGCGGAAATGCCGTAGCGCAGGTTGATGCGCCGTTTCAGCCGGAAAAGACGCGCCCCCGTCGCCATCAATTCCTCCGATGTCCATTGCCAGCCCAGCGCGTGGTTCACCAGCGCGACCACATCCCGCGGTTGGGCATGTCCTTTCACAATGAATTTGCACAGTCCCAACGGATTGAACGCGCCCATATAATCCTGATAATCCACCGCCAGTTTTGCCTGCGCAGGGGTGCTTTCGTGCGGCGGAACCGGCTCGGTGTATCCCAATTCCGGCAGCGGCACGCCGTAGCCGTTCCAATACGAAAGGGATTCCAGATGGCACGCGCCCCGGTTCGCGGTGGCGTAATTGACCGCCATACTGATGAATGCGCGGGGGTCGTGATAGGGTATTTCCATCCCCTTCACGTGAATGGCGAAGGCTTCCGCGCCGTTGCCCCACCGATGCGCCGCCGCACGCACCCCATCCGCCAGCGCGTCGCCCGCGTCTTGCCGGAAAGCGATTTTCTCAATCATCGCCAGCATTGCGTCCGCATTGCCGAAGGTCAAATCCAGCCCGCCGGTATCCGCCCGGCTGATGATTCCTTTTTCAAACGCTTCCATCGCAAAAGCAATGGCGGATGAGGTGGAGATGGTGTCCAGCCCGAAGCGGTTGCACAGCGAACTCGCCAGCGTCACGGCGGCGACATCGTCCACCTGCGCCATCCCCCCGAAGCCGGAGACGGTTTCATATTCCACCCCCTCGCCGCGCGGGGTCTGATATTTCCCGTCGGGCACTTCCACCTCTTTGCCGCACCCGATGGGGCAGGCAAAACAGAACGTGTCGCGCGTTTTAAAAGCATCGTACAGTACGCTGCCCGTTACTTTTTTCACGCCGTCCCAACTGCCCGCCGACCAGTTTTTGAGCGGCATATCGCCGTACCATTCGGCGGTTTCTGCGCCGCCCGCCGTGCCCAGTTCGGCGAGTCCGGCGGCGTGAACTTTTATATCGGCATTTTGGGATTTCACTTCTGCGCGAAAGGCATTTTTGTCGGCGTATTGGGGGCGTTGCGTGCCGCGCACAACGATGGCTTTGAGATTTTTGCTCCCCAGCACCGCACCCATCCCGCCGCGAGCCGCCGCGCGCACATAATGCGATGCGCCCGCCATGATGCCCGCTATTTTCACCAGATTTCGCCCGCCTGCCCGATGCCCGCCACCTGCGCCCGCGCATCCGTTTCCGCGATGAGCGCATCGGCGGTGGCGAAATAATCGCTGCCCCAGAGGTGGGTCGCGTCCCGAAATTCGATGGCGCCGGTTCTGCCGTCAATCCACAGGTAGCACGGTTTTTCCGCCCGCCCGGTGATGACCAGCCCGTCATATCCGGCGAAGCGGAGTTCCGCGCCCCAGTGCCCGCCCAGATTCGCTTCATTCCAAATGCCCGTCAGCGGCGAGCGTCCGCAAAAGGATGTGCGCGCGCCGGTGGGCGCGAAAGTGCCCGTCAGCACGCCGTTGAATATCAGCAGTGGGCTTTCGGGGTCAAGCGGGTCGAGGGTGGCGTCCATCGTATCGAAAAACAGTTTGGCGGCGTACCCGGAGCCCAGTAGCCACGTTTTCACATCAGCCGCCGAGATGGGCGCAACTTCCCAAGTTTGGGCGCTCAGATTCACCCGCAGATATTTTCCGGCAATCGTCATCATATGGCAACTCCATTTTTGTGGACATTATAGAGTGCATCCGGGAAAAGACCAACTTTTCACAGCTATATCCGATATCCGTATCAGGACGAGCAATGTGTGAAAATATTCTTTTGAGTGAAGATAATTTTGCAGTTCTTAATTTTGCGTCCTATAATTTTGGTAAAGCAGAAACAATTATGCATCTTTGCAGAAAGGCTCCCAACCATGACCAAGCGCACCTCATTTTTGCTCGTTGCAGTGGCATTACTGGCATTGATTACCACGGCGTGCAACAGTATATCTCAGGCTGATATTGATGCCACCGTGCAAGCCGGGGTTATTGCGACTCTGACCGCCCAACCAACTGCCACACCAACCAACACCCCAACGCCAACTTCAACCGCAACCCCGACGCCCACCGCAACTTTTACCCCTACCTCAACTGCCACCAATACCCCCACCCCGACCAATACGCCGACCCCTGTACCGACGGATACTCCGACGCCCACACCCACCGACACTGCGACCCCGACGCCCATCCCACCCACGCCGACCCCCAAGCCGGATTTGGTGGTAAAATTTGATAGTCCGTATTATGCATGTAAATTTGGGGCTAAACTCCCGTACTATTCTGAAACTGAAGTCTTTTCAGGCATTCGAAGTTTTCAGATTAATTTTTCAATTACGAATAATGGAACTGAAGCCATTTTGCCTATTTGGAAACCTACGCACTGGATTATCACAAATGGCATTGATGAGCGGAAGGATGAGAAAATGTGGCAGTGGAGCCAGGACAAAACAGTGAAAACAGAGCTGGCAAGCGGCTATTTTCCCGGTCAGACACAAACTTTCGAGGTGCATTATCCGAGTTATATTATCCCGGCTGAGCCTGATCCAGCTTGGCCACTATTGCCGCCATACCCGCAACCTATTATTGATCCGGGAACTACACAGAGTTGGACTTGGGTAGCTTATCCGTTGCAGGAAGGGGAGTTTGTTTCAGGGGTGGAGTTTGAATATAATGGTGTGACATATTCACAATCATTTGAATACGGTATCGGAAAAGACAATTATATTGGTTGTCCACAATAATTTGTTGTAACGAAAGCTTCTTCTGTGAAATCGGGGTGGCGAACGGGTCGCCCCGATTTTTTTGCACGGATGAAATTTGATGGAACACCGTTTGCGGAGTACAATTTCGGTGTGATTTCCCCCCCCGGAGGAGAAAAATGTCATCCAAATTACAAACAATGAAGGATAAAACATCCGAAACGTCCAAGCGAATTTATTCACTGGGCGAAGAAATTGCCAACAGCATCACCCACGGCATCGGTGCGGGTTTGAGCATCGCCGGTTTGACCCTTTTGGTGGTGCTGGCGGTGATGAACGGCAACATCACCCAGATTGTCAGCTTCAGCATTTACGGCGCGACGCTCGTCATTCTGTACCTTGCCTCAACGCTGTACCACAGTTTTCAACAACCGCGCGTGAAACGAGTTTTCCGCATTTTTGACCATGCCGCCATCTTTTTGCTGATAGCCGGCACGTACACCCCGTTTTTGCTGGTGGGGGTGCGCGGCACAATGGGCTGGACGCTGTTGCTGGTGGTTTGGGGGCTGGCGCTGCTGGGCGTGGGTTTCAAAGCCTTGTTCATCAACCGCTTTCAGAAAGTTTCCGTGCTGGCATACATTCTGATGGGCTGGCTCAGCGTCATCGCCGTCCGGGAAATGATTGCGAACATTCCGCTCGGCGGGCTGATTTGGCTGGCGGCAGGCGGCGGAGTGTATACCCTCGGCATCATTTTCTATATGCTGAAAAAATATCGCTACACCCATACCGTTTGGCACGTATTTGTGCTGGGCGGAAGCATTTGCCACTATTTCGCCATATTATTTTATCTCGCCCCGGCGCGATAGACGCATCGGGCGCGCAACGCTATGACCCCCGATTCACTTTCCTCAAAATACGATGAATTCTGCCGCCACGACCCATTCCGCGATTCGGTGCGCCCCACAACGGTGGATGGATACCCGCGCGACCGCTATCAGGCGTTGGTCTATTTGGCGCGTCGCGGCGGGCGGTTGCTGGAAATCGGCTGCGGGCGGGGCGAGGTTTTACTGGCGCTCGCACCGCATTTCGAGGCGGTGGTCGGTACGGAATTGTCCCCGGAGCGGGCGGAATATACCCGCCGTGCGCTTTCCGCGCTGCCCAATTGCGATATTGTGGCGGCGGAAATCGACGCTCTGCCCGCTATGTTCGACACGCCTTTCGACTGTATCATCTGGGCGGATGTGATTGAGCACGTGGTGGATGTCATCGGCGCAATGCGGACGCTGGCGCAGTTGTCGCATCCGGGGACGCAACTGGTCACCGTCACCCCGAATGTCGGTTTTCTGCCCCAACGCTGGAATATTTTGCGCGGGCGTGCGCCATCCACCCATTCCGGCACCCCGAAAGAGGGCTTTCGCACCGACCCCGCGCAGACCCTTCTGCTGGATGGCGGACATCTGCACTACTTTTCTTTTCGGCAGATGGAGCAGTTGTATCGAATTGCAGGCTTTCGCCCGGAAAAGCGATTGGGTTTCGGTAGCCGGTTGGGGCGCTGGAGTAATCTTCTGCCCACTTTATTCAGCAGTTCGGTGTGTGTTTCGGGTACATACGAAAGGAGCGGCGAATGAAACTTGGCGTTGTTTTTCCGCAAACAGAAATCGGCAGCGACCCCGTGGCGCTGAAGGATTTTGCGCAGGCGTTAGAGGGGATGGGCTACCGGTATATTTTGACCTACGAGCATATTTTGGGCGCAGACCCCAATCGCCCCGGTTGGGAGGGCTACCGCCCGTATGATTACCGCGATGCGTTTCACGAGCCATTTGTGTTGTTCGGGTATTTGGCGGGCGTGACCGCCACGCTGGAGTTTGCCACCGGCATTTTGGTGCTTCCCCAGCGACAGGCGCAACTGGTGGCGAAACAGGCGGCGGAGGTGGACATCCTTTCCGGCGGACGTTTCCGACTGGGGGTGGGGGTGGGTTGGAACGATGCCGAATTTGCGGGGATGGGGGTTGATTTTCACACCCGTGGGCGGCGCATCGAAGAGCAGGTGCGTTTGATTCGGGCGCTGTGGCGCGAGCCGCTGGTATCCTTCAGCGGAGAATTCCATCAGGTTGAGCAATTGGGGTTGAACCCGTTGCCGCCGCGTCGAATCCCCATCTGGTTTGGCGGTTTTGCCGATGTGGTTTTGCGGCGTGCGGCGCGTCTGGGCGATGGCTGGTTTCCCGGCGGACGCCCCGGCGATGCGTTGCGAAAACAGCTCGATGATTTGGCGGGCTATTTGGCGGCGGAAGGTCGTTCATTCGCCGAATTCGGGGTGGATGGACGTTTCAAGTTGAAGGATATGCCGCCCGCGCAGTGGGAAACGGAAATCCGCGCGTGGGCGGACATCGGCGCGACCCATTTGGCGTTCAGCACCATGGGCATGGGGCTGGCTTCGCCGCAGGCGCATCTGGATGTGTTGCAGCAGTTGCAGCCTGTAGTGGCGGCGTACAACCGGGCATGAATTACGGGGTGGTTTACACGTTGAACCGAATCACCAGCACGTCCCCATCCTGCACAATATAATCCCGCCCCTCAAGCCGGTATGTGCCGCGCGCTTTTGCCTCCGCTTCCGACCCGGCAGCAATCAAGTCATCGTAACTGACAACCTCCGCGCGGATGAACCCGCGTTCCAAATCGCTGTGGATGACCCCCGCGCAGGCGACGGCGGTGGCATTCAGCGGGGCTTCCCACGCCCGCACCTCTTTTTCCCCCGCCGTGAAAAAAACCATCCGGCTGAGCAAGGCATAACTTTCGTGGATGATGCGGTTCAAGCTCAATTCGGTGATGCTGTACTCTTCCATGAACATCGCCGCGTCATCTTCGTCCAACTGCACGATGTCCATTTCCAGCCGTCCGCGAATGGTGGATACCACCGAATTTTTGTGCGGATATTCGATGTTCGCCGCGCCGGGGTAGCCTTCATCCCCCATATTGATGAGTACCATCATCGGTTTTTCGGTGAGGAATTGAAACCCGCGCATCAATTTTCGTTCATCGTCCGTCAAATCCAAATCGCGGATGGGGGTATCGTTTTCCAGCGCATCTTTCAGCCGCAAAAGCAGGGCGTGCTCTTTCCGGTCATTTTCAAATGAAGGAAGGAGTTTTCCCCGCTTCAAATTTGCCTCCAATTTGGGCATCCGGTTTTCGATTTTGCTCAAATCCGAGAGCAGAAATTCCGCGTCCAGCACCGAAATATCGCGCATGGGGTCGACCGTTTTCAACGGGTGGGGGATATTCTCATCTTCAAATGCGCGCACCACGTGAATCAGCGCGTCGTTGGTGGAAATCAGCCCCAATTGTTCGCCGGTGATGGACACGCCGCGCTCAATATCGCTGCGCATCCCGCCGATGTCGGCGTAGGCGACTTTGGCGTGCGTGATTTTTTTCGGCACATACATTTCGACCAGCCGGTCAATCCGTTCATCGGGGACGTCTACCACCAGCGAATGCACATCGAGCGTACCGCTGCTGTATGCGGTTGTCGGCGCGTCACCACGGGTGAGCGCGTTGAAGACCGTTGTTTTGCCGCTGTTCGGCAAGCCCACAAGTCCAATTTTCATAATCGTTTCCTCAATGGTGGTTTAAATGGGAATGTAAATTTTCACAAAGTGATACGCCAGATACGCGACGATGAAGCCCGCGCCATACCCGGCGACGACCTGCATCGGCGTGTGGCGTTTCAGGCGCACCCGCGCCCATCCGACCAGTGGAACCAGCGCGAATAACCCTAACGCCAGCGTCGGGCGCGGAATCATCGCGGTGATGGTGGCAACTGCCATAATGGTTGCGCTGTGGAAACTGATTTTCCACAGCACGGTGATGACGCCCAAAAAACCGACTTGGACAATCACAGCGGTCAGCATAATGAGCATCGCATTGGGGGCGTTTACCAGCATTAAAATCCCCAAACTGATGAGCAGCCACACCGAAATAACGCTGATGGGCTTCAGCCGTTTTTCGCGTTCCGGCATATAAATATCCACCAGATAGCCGGTGCGCACCAGATACAGCACGTAAGTTACCGTCGGAATGGCGGTGAGCGCCACGGTGATGAGCATCCATTTCATCGCGTCGGTGGGGTTGGGGATGAGGCGGAACATCAGCAGCCCAATCACGAAAATTCCGCTGAATACGGGATTCGCCACATCGGATAAAATTTTTGCGAATTTATTTATTTTTCCGGGTGAAATATGTAAATACGGTTGTGTCATTTCTTCCATACAATCATCTATAGCCTTTAAAGCATAATGCGTTATGGATTATAGTCAAAACGCCAAACTTCACCAACCCGCCCCGCCGATTTCATCAACTGCAAAATTCGGGATTGCAACATTGACACCCCATTTCATTCTGATATACTATTGAGGGAATTTTCACGGCAATGTATTTTTGGGCTGGGAATATGGATATATCGAAGCCGGCGTTGGTCTAAAATTAGAGTATGTGCCCTTTCATCCTCTGTGGATGGGAGGGTTTTCTATTACCAAAAAGTTTTTGGTTGTCAGCTATCAGCTATCAGTTTTCAGTTATCGGTTGTCAGTTATCGGGAACCAACCACTGATAACCAAAAACTGATAACCAAAAACTAAAAACCGAAAACTAACACCCCGAAAAGGAGGGTTCTCTTGAAAGAGATGGGAATTGCTGGAAATTTTGGCGACGGTGTGCGCTCCGATTGCCGCGTGACCGTTCAGCCCGCCACCGGCGGCGGCATCCGGCTGGATGTGCGCAGCAAAGTTCGGGCGCTTTATGGCGAAGCGATTGAATCGCTGGCGCGGGATGTGCTGGCGTTTTTCGGGGTGGCACACGCTGCCGTGACCATCGAAGACGCGGGCGCGCTCGATTTTGTGATTGCCGCGCGGCTGGAATCCGCCATCAAACAGGTGGTGGATACCGACCGTCAATTTCTGCCCGACATACTGCCGCAGAATCAATATCGCACCGAAAAAGACCGCTTCCGCCGCAGCCGGCTCTATCTGCCCGGCAACACGCCCAAGTTGATGCTCAACGCGGGCGTTCACCAACCCGACGGCATCATTCTGGATTTGGAAGATTCTGTCGCCCCGCCGAAAAAAGACGAAGCCCGTCTGCTGGTGCGCAACGCCCTGCGGCAGGTTGATTTTTACGGCGCGGAACGAATGGTGCGCATCAATCAACTGCCCCGTGGATTGGACGATTTGGCGATGGTCATTCCGCACAATGTGAACCTGATCCTCATCCCGAAGGTGGAATCGGCGGAACAGGTGCGGGCGGTGGACGCAAAAATCGCCGAGATTGCCGCCGCGCACGGCATCGAATACCCCGTGTGGCTGATGCCCATCATCGAAAGCGCGTTGGGGGTGGTGAATGCGTACCCCATCGCCGCCGCCGGTCCCAATGTCGCTGCGCTCGCCATCGGCTTGGAGGATTACACCGCCGACATCGGCGCGGCGCGCACGCCAGAAGGGCGCGAATCGTTCTTCGCGCGCAGCCAACTGGTGAACGCCGCTCGTGCCGCCGGTGTCCAGCCGATTGACTCCGTCTTTTCCGATGTGAGCGATATGGACGCCCTGCGCCGCGTCGTCGGCGAATCGAAAATGCTCGGTTTCGACGGGATGGGCTGCATCCATCCCCGCCAGATTGCGCCCATCCACGCCGCTTTCGCGCCCACCCCCGCCGAATTGGAAAAAGCGCGCAAAATCGTCGCCGCATTTGAAGACGCCACCGCCAAAGGGCTGGGCGTCGTCTCCCTCGGCTCGAAAATGATCGACCCGCCAGTGGTCAAACGCGCGCTGCGGGTGGTGGCGTTGGGGGAGAAGAGCGGTCAGCTTTCAGCCGTCAGCGATTAGCTTTCAATTTCTTTCGTGCGAGTAAATTATGAAAGATTTCAGAAAATTAACTGTGTGGGAGAAAAGTCATCATTTGACTTTGGAAATTTATCAGGCAACCCAAAAATTTCCTGCGGATGAGAAGTACGGCTTAATCAGCCAAATACGGCGTTCCTGTGCATCCATTCCCACCAACATCGCCGAAGGTTGCGGCAGAGGCAGTGATGCCGATTTAAGACGTTTTTTGCACATTGCGATGGGTTCGGCGAGTGAATTGGAGTATCAACTGCTTTTGAGCCGCGAGCTGAACTTTATTGAAATAACCGATTATCAGCGATTGCACAATCAAACCACCGAAGTCAAACGCATGCTGGCATCGTTCATCAAAAAGCTGAAAGCCGAAAGCTGATAGCTGAAAGCTGAAAGCTAACCGCTGACCGCTAACAACCAAAGGAGTGCACTATGTCCCAGAACTTTACCACAAACGCCGCCGGGCGACCGGTTCCCACCGAAGTGAACGGTGTGCCCGCGATTCCATTCCGGGGCGTGGGGAAATATCGCCCGACGGGACGAAAATACGCCCCGCCCATCCCCACCTGCGCCGATTATCCCCCCGACGGCGACAAACGCCAGCCCAGCCTGCGCGCCGCGCTCATCGCCGCCGGGTTGCGCGACGGGATGACCATTTCCACCCACCACCATTTCCGCAACGGCGATTTGGTCGCCAACCAAATTTTCGACATCGCCGCCGAATTGGGCGTGAAAGATTTGGTTTGGTTCCCGTCGGCATCATTCCCGTGCCACGCCCCCATCATCAAACATTTGGAAAGTGGCGTCATCCATCACATCGAAGGAAGTATGAACGGACCGCTCGGCAAATTTGCGTCCGAAGGGAAAATGCGCGGGCTGGGCGTATTGCGCTCGCACGGCGG
>JAJRSQ010000301.1 GCA_024278725.1 Chloroflexota bacterium | reverse complement strand
GACTCAAACCCCACTGGCTCGATTGGCTCGATTGCATCTATCGCGGGGATGCCGCCACCGGCACGTGGTATTATCCCGATGGCGACGCTTTATTCGGGGCGCGCCACCCCGCCGAAGAAAACCTGCCGCAACAACTGGCGCACGCCATCCGCACCTATCTGCACCGGCACAATTTGGCGGACGCGCCCATCGTTTTTTATGTGCCGCTCGCGGTGGGCAACCACGTTGACCATCAACTGACCAACCGGGCGGCGGCAAAACTTGTTCAACCGGGGGACACCCTCTTTTTTTATGAGGATTATCCATACATCCAGCGCCAGCCCGCCGATTTGGCGCGGGCGCTCCGGGCGGGCAACGCCATTTGGGGCGAGGGAAAATGGACGGCGCATCCCAAAACGCTGACGGATGACAATTTGAACGCCAAATTGGACGCCATCGCCGCGTATGGCTCACAGATGGACATCCTTTTTGGCGGGGAAGCGGCGATGCGGCAGACGGTGCGAACTTTCTTCCAACCGGAAGGGGTTCCCGTCGAAAAATTCTGGCAGAAAGTGAACGATTAATATGCAGTCAAAGCCATTAATTCTGATAACCAACGACGACGGCATCGGCTCGCCGGGGTTGGTGGCGGCGGCGCAAGCCGTTGCACCATTGGGGGACGTATTGATTGTCGCCCCGCATCAACAGCAATCCGGCGCGGGGCGGAGCTACCGCAAAATCACCGACCGGCGGGTGCATCGCCACACCATCCACATTGACGGACGCGCCCTCACCGCCTTCAGCATTGACGGCACACCGGCGCAGGCGGCGGGAAAAGGGGTGCTCGATTTGGCAGACCGCCCGGTTGCGCTGGCGGTCAGCGGCATCAACTTCGGCGAGAATATCGGTTCCGGCATCGCCTCATCCGGGACGGTGGGCGCGGCGCTGGAACTGGCGGCGATGAACATCCCCGCGCTGGCGGTGAGTCTGCAAACCCCCCGCGAATACTATTTCACCCATTCCGACAACGTGGATTTTTCGGCGGCGGCGCACTTCACCCGCCTGTTCGCCGAAAAAATACTGGCGGGAATAAACCTCCCCTTCGATGTGGACGTGCTGAAAATTGACATCCCCACCGATGCCACCCCCGACACCCCGTGGCGCATCACCACCGTTTCGCGTCAGCCGTATCACCACGGTCTGCCGTCGCACCCGGACAACCGGGGCAAACAGGTTGACCCCGGCTTCGACACCCGCGTGGATTTTGACACGCTGGAGCCGGGTTCGGACATTTACGCCGTGGTGGTGGACAACGTGGTTTCGGTTGCGCCCATCAGCCTCGACATGTCGTCGCGGGTATCGCTGCCGGAAATGCGCCGGCTACTCAACGGACACAAATAACATCCAGTGAAGGAAACCTATGAACGAAAATTATACCCCAAAAAATATTGATGTGGATTTAAAAGCCGCCGAAGTGCGGATTGAATGGCAGGACGGGGAAAAAAGCGTCTTGCCCTTTGAACTGCTGCGCGAGCAATGCCCGTGCGCCGTGTGCGGCGAGGAACGAAAAAAAGCGGCAGAAGAGCCGCTTTTCATCCGTCCGATGGGGAAAGCCGAACTGCTGGCAGACCGTCCCGCCGAGCTGGTGGGGCAGTATGCGCTGCAATTTTTCTGGATTGACGGGCACAACGCCGGCATCTACCCCTTCGATTACCTGCGCCAACTGGATAAATAACGCTACCGGGTGGTGTAAATTTCCCACAGCCGCGCCAGCGTTTCTTCCAGCCGGTTGCCGAGCGCCTCCCCGCGAGCGGTGGTCACATCGTCTTCATTTTCCATCACCGCGTATGGCACGCGATGCCCGCGAATGGAAATGAAGGCGGGGTCGGCGGCGGAAACTTCGTCCCAATCAACATGTTCATACAAAAATTTCAGCTTCTCGTCGGGCAGACCGTGTTCCAAAATGCTGTCGGGGCGGTCGGGGTTGAATCGCGCCCGATTTTTCCGCAGTGACTCCGCAAACGACACGTTGACATACAAAATTGCCGCGTGCGCCAGCAATTCATCGCTCAGATGCTCAAATGCCGCGCGGTAGCCGCCATGCTGCTTCCCCCGCGAAAATTCCACGATGGTGGTGGTGTCGGCATGGTAATTCGGCTCACGCATGCGTTTTTGGTATTCCAGCGAAATTCGCTCAATGAGCAGATTCCACAGATACGTTTCTTTGAACATTCCATCGGGCGACGTGTGCAGGCGCGGTTTGCCCATCTTTTCCAAAAGCGCATCCTCTTCAAACCAAACCCACAGCATCGGGAAATCGTCAATTTCATCCATCGCGCCGATGTGAAACCGTTGCAGGCGTGTTGCCGAATCGGTGCGCTTCAAATAGTCAATTATTTCGCTCTTTCCCGCCGCCGGGCGCGCCAGCAGCAGCAGAACATCGAATTTATTTTCCATAGCAGCCTCCATTTTTCAAGCAGTATACCCCTGTTTTTCATAGCAAGCAACCATAATTTATCGGCGGGCGAGATGTATGTTATAATGGCGCACCTTTAAAATGTGGCTCAATTGTAAGTGATGACAACTATCATTGCGAGCCGAAGGCGAAGCAATCCCCATCAGTGGGGGACGGAGATTGCTTCGGGCTACGCCCTCGCAATGACATATCACTTACTTCTATGCCGCCACCAAAATACGGAGGATATATGCGTCACAACATTCATACCGGTATGATAATCTTGGCGTTATTTTTGGGGATAGGCTTGACCGCCTGCCGCAGCACAGCGGCGAGCGAAGCCCTCCCGCCAACCGCCACCCCGGAGGTGGTCACCTTCGCCACCGATGTTCCGGCAACCGCCACCCCCATCCCCCCGACCGGCACGCCGTTGCCCACCCCGAAGCCGAAACCCACCGCGACGGCAACCCCCGTACCGGCAACGCCCACACCGGGCGTCGTCCGCGCGGAGAACGAAAATCCGCTCACCGGATTGGTGGTTGACCCCATTACCTTCACCCGCCAGCCGATGCATGTTCGGGTGGGGAATGACGCGCAAGCTCGCCCGCAAATTGCGCTTTCGCAGGCGGATGTGGTGTATGAAGAGCTGGTGGAATGGTATGTCACCCGTTTTACAGCGGTATTTTACGGCAATGCCCCCGAAATGGTCGCCCCGATTCGCAGCGCGCGCCTCATCAACACCCAACTGACGCAGCAATATGATGCCGCGCTGGTCAATTCCGGCGCCAGCGACCCCGTGCGCTGGCAGCTTTCGCAACTGCCCATCATCAATTTGGATGAATATTTCGTCCCGCAACCCTATTTTTATCGGGAAAATGAAACGGCGTGGCAACGGCGGTTGGCGGTCAATTTACAACAGGCATATCAATATCTGGCGGATGAGGATTTGATGCACCCCGTAAAATTGCGCGGGTTCTATTTCGCCGATGATTTTCTGCCCGCGGCTGAAACTGCCGATACGATTTTTGTGGATTATCCTGCCAAAGCCAACAAAGTGCTGTGGCAATACAACGCCGAGTCCGGCGCATATGAGCGCTTCAACGACGGTGAATTGCAGGTTGACGGCGCAACCGATGCCCCCATCGCCGCCCGGAATGTCATCATCTATTTTGCCGAACATTTTGAAACCGATATTGTGGAAGACAGCACCGGCGCCACCTCGGTGGGCATCACCCTGAACGGGGAAGGAAATGCATGGGTGTTTCGGGATGGAAAGTATGTGCGAGGGCGCTGGCGCACCGACGGCACACAAACGCCGGAATTCGTCATGCCGGACGGAACGCTCATCCCGCTCAAACGCGGGCAAACGTGGATAGAGGTCGTGCCCACCGATTACAAAATTTTGGTGAATGAACAGCCGGAATAAAAAAGCCCCGTCGCAGTGACGGGGCTTTTGGGTGCGCTATATTCTCGGTGGCAACATGATGTCGTTTGAGCGGGCATTGCGTCCGGCACGGTTTCGCCACAAAAGCGACATCCCGATGATGATGAGTACGGCGGGGAACAGGATTTTTCCTGCCAGCGGAATGAAGTTCAGCGCAACAATCGCCAGCAATATCAGCGCGGGCCATTTTGCCCAGTCGGTGTTCAGTTTTTCCCGCATCAGCCACAACAGCCCGAAGGTTGCCGCAATGCCCAACAGCACCAGCGAATCGGTGTTACCCCAGATGAAGTGTTCAATGACATCAATGAACGCCAGCGAAGTGAGAATGCCGCCGGGAATGACTGCCCACCAAAAGCGGGTTTGGTTCTGCAAAAATATCAGCCAGAACGCCAGCGAGAGCGAAAAGAGGAACACGCCGCCACTCAGCGGGCTTAAAAACGGTATCATATCGGTGAATGAACTACCCGCAATGCCGATGAACACAAACGCGGGAAACAATATCCACCAGTGGCGACGCCGCCGGAAATAATACCCGACCCCCAGCAATCCAATTCCGCCAAACATGACCACGCCCAGAAAATCGCCGAAACCGCCCAGCAGATTGAAGTTTTGCATCAGAAAAAATACGCCGAACAGTACCAGCACCGCACCCCAAATCACGCCTCGGTCTTTTGTTTGCATAAACTGTAACCCTCTCTTTCCATGACTTGTTTCTATCACTCTTTACGCAATTGGAGGGATAAAGTTGCGGGCTATTTCGTTTTTTCCAACAAAGAAAGGAGATAACTGTCGGGGACTTTTTGCGTGGATTGAATGTGTTTCCGCTTTTTGAGCCAGCGCCACACGCCGAACACCCCCGCCAATTGACCGCGCAATCGGGCGCGAGCCGCCTCGCCGCGCCATGCGCGCAGAGCATCCCAAGCGACGCGCAATTGGGCTTTGATGATTTTCGCCCGGTGCTGCCGCCACACAGCCCTCGGCACCGATTTCGCCAGCACAAAAATGGTGTTCCGCCCGGTATAATAGCTGGCAATTGCCCCGCCGCCGGTGGCGCTGAGTTTATGATACACCACCGCATCGGGCGCAAAAACACACCGATACCCCGCCAATTGCGCCCGCCAATTCAAATCAACGTCTTCGCAATACATGAACAGGTCTTCATCAAACCCGCCGATTTTGTCGAGCATGGTGCGGCGATACGCCACCGCCCCCCCGCACCCGCCAAAAATGAACGTGTCGTCATCGAACTGACCTTCGTCCTTTTGCCACACCCCCCGATTGACGGGAATGCCGTCGTCGCCGAAGGCATCCCCCGCCGAATGGATGGTGTCGCGGCGGTCGAACAGCATCATTTTGCTGGCAACCATCCCCGCCGAGGGATAATTGTGCAGGGCGTTCACCAGCGCCGCCGCCCAACCGCGCTCAACTTCGGTGTCATTGTTCAACGGAACGATAATCTGTCCGGTGGCGACGCGGATGCCGCGATTGAGCGCCCCGGTCAGCCCGATATTTTCCGGCAATTCCAGAATTTTCACCCACGGATAACGGTCACGAGTCAACGAAAGGGACGCATCCGAAGAGGCATTATCAATTAAAATGGTTTCAATTTTGGGATAGGATTGGCGCGCCAGCGCATCAAAGCAGGTGGGCAGATGCGCGGCGCCATTCCAATTGGGAATTAATACCGAGATGAGGGGAAGCGGTTGAGCCATAATGGTGATTTACATTCCGAAAGCGTCTTTCACCCGGTCGAAAAAGCTTTTTTCGCGCTGGGGAACCACTTCGCTGTCGAGCGTTTTGCCGAGCGCCAGCAGCAAATCGCGCTGTTGCTTGGTGAGATTGGTGGGTGTGCGCACTTGGAAGGTCACAACCATATCGCCCCGCCCGGCGTTGCTGCCGTCGCGGCGCAATTTCGGCACGCCCAGCCCGCGCAGGGTGATGGTGTCGCCGGTTTGGATGCCCGCGGGGATGGTGTGTTTTTTCGTACCGTCCAGCGTCGGAATTTCAATTTCGTCGCCAAGCGCGGCTTGGGCGATGTTGATGATGAGTTCGAGATGGATGGTATTTTCCACCCGCCGGAAATGGCGGTGCGGTTTGACGCGGATGACCACATACAAGTTGCCCGGCGGTCCCCCGCGCGAGCCGCCTTCGCCTTCGCCCGCCAGCCGAATCTGGTTGCCGTCGTCCACCCCGGCGGGAATTTTCACATTCATGCGGCGATATTCCAGCGTTTTCCCTTTGCCGTTGCAGCGATGACACGGGGTGGTGATGATTTCGCCGTTGCCGTTACAGCGCGGGCAGGTGCTGATGTTGATGAAGAAGCCCGCCTGCCGCCGAACTTCGCCCGTGCCGTTGCAATCGGGACAGCGCAGCGGTTCGGTGCCGGGTTCTGCGCCGTTGCCGTTGCAGTGCGGACACGTTTCCTGACGGGGAATTTCGATTTCTTTGTCCACGCCGAAGATGGCTTCTTCAAATTCCAGCGTCAAATCGTAGCGCAAATCAGAGCCGCGACGCGGACCGGTTCGACTGCGGCGCGAGCCGCCACCGAACCCGAAACCGAAGCCACCGAAAACCTCTTCGAAAATCTCGAAGGGGTCTCGCCCGGCAGTGCTGAATCCGCCAAACCCGGCGTTACCGCTCACCCCGGCGTGCCCGAAACGGTCGTATGTGGCGCGTTTCTCCTCATCCGACAGCACTTCGTAGGCTTCATTGATTTCTTTGAATTTCTCTTCGGCGTTGGGCGCATCACTCACATCGGGGTGGTATTTCCGCGCCAGTTGGCGATATGATTTTTTTATCTCGGTTGCGGAAGCGTTGCGCTGAACGCCCAACACTTCATAATAATCACGTTTGCTCATAATTTTTACGCTTCTTCAAATTGTCCGTCTACCACATCTTCTTCGCCATCTTTGGCGGCGGTGTCTCCGTTGTCGTCCGGGGCGGCGGCGGTTGGCGCTTCCTGCGCGTATATCGCTTCCCCGATTTTCTGCATGCTCTGCTGTAATTGCGTGACCGCCTGCGTGATGTCGTCGGCATTTTCGCTTTCCAGCGTGTTGCGGGTGGCTAAAATTTGATTTTCCACCTCCGCTTTGATGGCGTCATCAATTTTGTCGCTGTGTTCCGCCAGTGTTTTTTCCGCCGCGTGGATGAGATTTTCCGCCTGATTCCGCGCTTCGATGAGCGCCTTGCGCTGTTCGTCCTGCTCGCGGTTTTGCTCGGCTTCGCGCACCATACGGTCAATCTCATCATCCGAAAGCCCGCTGTCGGGCACAATTTGCATGCTCTGGTCGCGTCCGGTGGCTTTATCGGTGGCGGTGACGTGCAGGATGCCGTTGGCGTCTACATCGAAGGTCACTTCGATTTGCGGCATGCCGCGCGGCGCGGGGGGAATGCCGTCGAGGATGAATTTCCCCAGACTTTTGTTGTCGGCAACCATCGGACGTTCACCCTGCACCACATGGATTTCCACTTGCGTCTGGTTGTCGGTTGCCGTGGAAAAGAGTTGGCTCTTTTTGGTGGGAACGGTGGTGTTGCGCGGGATGAGCGGCGTTGCCACCCCGCCCAGCGTTTCAATGCTCAACGACAGGGGGATGACATCGAGCAGGAGAATATCTTTCACCTCTCCGGCGAGCACCCCGCCCTGAATTGCCGCGCCAATGGCGACGACTTCATCGGGGTTGACCCCTTTGTGCGGTTCTTTGCCGAATAGTTTCGAGACAGCTTGCTGGACGGCGGGCATGCGGGTTTGTCCACCCACCAAAATCACGTCGGTGATGTCGGACGTGCCGACTTTCGCGTCACGAAGGGCGGCTTTCACGGGTTTGAGCGAGCCGGAAATCAGTTGTTCCGTCAGTTGCTCAAACTTCGAGCGGCTCAGGGTCATGTCCAGATGTTTCGGTCCGCCGGCATCGGCGGTGATGTAGGGCAGATTGATTTCGGTCTGCATGGTGGTGGAAAGCTCGATTTTCGCTTTTTCCGCCGCTTCTTTCAACCGTTGCAGGGCTTGCATGTCGTTGCCCAAATCAATGCCCTGGTCTTTTTTATATTCGCTGATGATGTATTGAATGAGGGCTTGGTCGAAGTCATCCCCGCCCAAATGGGTGTCGCCATTGGTGGAGTGAACTTCAAACACACCGTCACTCACTTCGATGATGGAAATATCGAAAGTACCCCCGCCGAGGTCATACACGGCGATGGTTTCATCCTCTTTTTTGTCCAACCCGTATGCCAGTGAGGAGGCGGTCGGTTCATTGATGATGCGCAGCACTTCCAGCCCGGCAATTTTCCCCGCGTCTTTGGTGGCTTGTCGCTGCGTGTCGTTGAAATATGCGGGCACGGTGATGACCGCCTGGGTCACCGGTTCGCCGAGGTAGGCTTCCGCGTCCGTTTTCAGCTTTTGCAGAATCATGGCGCTGATTTCCGGGGGACTGTATTCTTGGTCACCCATCACCACGCGGACATCGCCGTTGGGCGCTTCGCGCACGTCATAGGGGATGTATTTCATACTGCGCTGAACTTCCGGGTCGTTGAATTTTCGCCCCATGAAGCGTTTGATGGAAAAGATGGTATTTTTGGCGTTGACGACCGATTGTCGTTTTGCCACTTGCCCCACCAGCCGCTCGCCGGTTTTGGGGTTGACTGCCACCACCGAGGGGGTGATGCGGCTGCCCTCTGCGTTGGGGATGACGACGGGGTCGCCGCCTTCAATAACGGCAACCACCGAGTTGGTGGTTCCCAAGTCAATGCCGATAATTTTGCCCATAAATATGCTCCTGATTTTGGTAGTCAGTTATCAGTGGTCAGTTGCCCATCGGAACTGAAAACTGAAAACTACTGTGCCACGCGCACCAAGCTGGGGCGCAAGACGCGGTCTTTCATTTTGTACCCTTTGCGCAACTCGGCGATGATGGCATTCGATTCGTGGTCGGGGCTATCTTCGTGGGTCACGGCTTCATGCAGGTTGGGGTCAAATTCACCCTCGGTGCTGATGGTTTCCACTTGATTGTTTTCTAAAATTTTCAGCAGTTTGCGCTGAACCAGTTTAAACCCTTCCACCCAATTTGCTTCCTGTTCGGTCAGGGTATCCGGAATGTTTTGGAATGCCAAGTCAAGGTCATCCAAAACGGGGAAAAGCTGGGTGATGATTTGCCCGGTCAGGTCATCCAACCGGCGCGCGGATTGTTCCGCCTGCCGTTTTTTGAAGTTCACCAGTTCGGCTTGCGCCCGCTGCCAGCCATCCAGATTCTTCGCGGCTTCCGCGCGGGCGGCATCCAATTCCGCCTGCAATGCTTCCAGCGACGGGGTTTCCGTTTCGGCGGCGGTTTCTTCTTCCTGAACTTCCGCGTCGGCGGCGATGTCTTCCGGGGCAGTTTCCTGTTCTTTTACATTTTCGGTGCTCATCTTGTTTTCCTCAAAACTATATTATTGGACCATATAAATCTGAAATAAGGTTGCTCATTAAGCGCGACATATATTGCACAATTGATACGGCGCGTCCATACGGCATGCGGATGGGACCCACCACGCCCAACGCGCCCGACGCGCCTTCGGCGGAACCATAACGCGACAAGATGAGACTCACCTGCGAAAGGTCGTCCCATTTGCCTTCCCCGCCGATGATGATTTGCACGCCTTTGGAGGGTAAATTCTGCCCAATGAGTTGTTCGAGCAATTGCCGTTCCTCCACCACGCGGATGATTTGTTCCAGCGCATCGTTTTGGACGGCGTGTTCCTCCAGCAGATGCAACAATCCGGCGTGATACAACTCGCTGGTTTTGCGGTTGTCCACCCGCCGCATGGTGTCAATCACCACGGCTGCCACCTGTGCCGCAAGCTCGGTCAGCGTGGCGGCAGTGG
>JAJRSQ010000300.1 GCA_024278725.1 Chloroflexota bacterium | reverse complement strand
TGAAGGTGAAATATTTCCTCGCCGATTGGCTGGTTTTTCAGATGATAAAAGACCATCTGGGCTTGCGGCATCTGCGACGGGCATACACCGGCGGCGCGGCGCTCGGACCCGATGTCTTCCGTTTTTTCCACGCCCTGGGGGTCAACCTCAAGCAGATTTACGGGCAAACCGAAACCAGCGGCATTGCGGTGGTGCATCGCGATGGCGACGTGAAATTCCAAACCGTCGGCACGCCCATCCCCGATACGGAAATCCACATTGATGACAGCGGCGAAATTCTGGTGCGCTCGCCGGCGGTCTTCGTCGGCTACTTCCGCAATGAGGAAGCCACCCGCGACACGCTGATTGACGGCTGGTTGCACTCCGGGGACGCCGGTTATTTCGATGACGACGGGCATTTAATCGTCATTGACCGCGCCAAAGATGTGATGACCTTACACGACGGGACGAAGTTCAGCCCGCAGTTCATCGAAAATAAATTGAAATTCAGCCCGTACATCAAAGAAGCGGTGGTCTTCGGTGGCGATTGGCCCTTCGTCACCGCGATGATGAACATTGATATGGGCAATGTCGGCAAATGGGCGGAGAACAATCACATTGCGTACACCACTTACACCGATTTGGCGCAAAAGCCGGAAGTGTACCAACTGGTGCGGGAATATGTGGAATCCGCCAACGTGGATTTGCCGCCGGCGGCACGCATCCGGCGCTTCCTGCTGTTGCACAAAGAGTTGGACGCCGATGATGCCGAACTCACTCGCACGCGGAAAGTACGACGGGGATTTGTGGCACAGCGATATGAAGAAATCATCTCGGCGCTGTACAGCCAAAATGACCATCTGGACATAGAGACGGTGATTACATATCAGGACGGACGTACCGCAACCCTGCAAACCCGGCTCAAAATTGAGACGCTCGACGGGCAAAGCTAAAGAAGGAGAAACAAATGGATCAATTTTTGCAGTTGACCCTTAGTGGATTGACCAATGGCGCGGTGCTGGCGCTGGCGGCATTGGGATTTGTACTGATTTATAAAGCCAGTGATGTCCTCAACTTTGCTCAAGGCGAATTTTTGCTGGTGGGCGCGTATGTGATGTTCGCGCTGGTGGGCGAATTGGGCTGGCATTGGAGCATCGGCATTGTGGTGACCGTGCTGATTGCGGTTGCGCTGGGCGTGGTGCTGGAACGAGCCGTACTCCGTCCGATGATTGGCGAGCCGATTATCTCGCTGATTATGGTCACTATCGGCTTGTCGAGTTTGCTCCGCGCCATCGTGAGTACCATTTGGGGCACGGATGAACGCGCCTTCCCCAGCTTCATCCCCAGCGAGCCAATCAAGGTGTTGGGCGCAACCGTCACCACCGACAAACTGTGGGCAATCGGCATTGCGGCGGTCTTTCTGGTGGTCTTCAACCTCTTCTTCCGCCGCTCCAGCGAGGGCATCGCCATGCGCGCCGTCGCCGACGACCAGCAGGCGGCGCTGTCAATGGGCATCAGCGTGAAAAAGATTTTTGCGATGGCGTGGTCAATCTCCGCCGCGACAGCCGCCATCGGCGGTATCATCGTCGCCAATATTTTGGGCGTGAGCGGTAACATCAGCGGGCTGGGATTGCAAGTCTTCCCGGTGGTCATTCTGGGCGGCTTGGACTCCATCCCCGGCGCGGTGATTGGCGGCATCATCATCGGGCTGTTGCAGGCATATACCGGCGGATACGTCGGGTTCGGGTTGAATTCAATCATTCCCTTTGTCGTATTGGTGTTGATTTTGATGGTTAAACCATACGGACTATTTGGGCAGGAAATCATCGAGCGGGTTTAAGGGAGCAACCATGGAAAGTGGAATTTTCTTCAGCAGTTACGCCAAAGATATGGCATTGCGCCGCACCCACGCGCAGAAAATCCGGTTGGTACTGGCGATTATTTTCGTCGTCACCATACCGTGGTTTGCCAGCAACTACCAACTCACCCTGCTGAATCAGATTGGCATTGCCGCCATCGGCGCTATTGGGCTGAACATTCTGACCGGCTTCACCGGACAAATCAGTTTGGGGCAGGGCGCATTTATGGCGGTGGGGGCGTATACCTCCGGTTTACTGGCGAAAAATCTGGGATTGCCCTTTTGGGTGGCGATTCCCATCGCCAGTTTCGTGACCGCAACGGTCGGCGCGTTTTTCGGCATCCCCTCATTGCGGCTGAAAGGGCTGTATCTGGCAATTGTCACCCTCGCGGCGCAGCAAATCATCCAATGGGTCATCACCCACTGGGATTACGTCACCGGCGGCGTGGACGCGCTGGTCATCCCTGCGCCCACACTTTTTGGTGAACGGGTGAATGGCGAATTTCGGTTTTACTGGATTATCCTCTTCTGTCTGGTGCTGACCATCATCTTCACGGTGAATCTCTTCCGGTCAAAAGTTGGACGTGCCTTCATCGCCATCCGAGACCAGGACATCGCCGCCGAAGTGATGGGCGTGGATTTGTTCCGTTACAAATTGCTGGCATTCGCCACCTCATCCTTCTTCGTCGGGCTGACGGGCGCACTGATTGCCCACTACCGCACCATCATCTCATGGGAGCGGTTCACCATTGAAACATCCATCCTCTATTTGGCGATGATTATCATCGGCGGGCTGGGGTCGGTCTCCGGCTCAGTGTATGGCGCGGCGTTTATGGTACTTTTGCCCGCGCTGCTCAACAATTTCGGGCGCGCGATGAGCGGAACCATCCCCGCGCTTGACCGCATCATTCCCTTTTTACAGCAAGGGCTATTCGGTATTGTGATTGTGCTATTCCTGATATTGGAACCGGAAGGACTGGTAAAGATTTGGCGGAACATCAAAGACTACTTCCGGCTGTGGCCCTTCTCATATTGACGCATAATTGGAGCGATAGTAAATGCGGGAGGTGAGGCATCGAATAAAATTGCGACCAAATATTTATGGATGAGGCAACAAACAATAGTTTAACCCAAGGAGGAAACAGTGAAACGCTTTGCATTACTTACACTTTTATTGATTGTACTGGTTGTGGCAGCCGCTTGTGGTGGCGGCAGCGCCAGCAAAGATGAAGGTCCCATCAAAATTGGCGGTATCTTCGACTTCAGTGGACCCACATCCGGACCCGGCACCCCGTACGGGCTGGGAATTCAGGATTTTGTGAAGTGGAAAAACGCCAATGGCGGCATCGCCGGGCGGCAAATCGATTTCATCGCGCAGGATTACGGCTACAAAGTCCCCAACGCGGAACAACTTTACAGCCAGTATGTCGGTGAAGGCATTGTGGCATTCCAGGGCTGGGGCACAGGCGACACCGAAGCCCTGCGCGGCAAAATCGCCGATGACAAAATCCCGTTCATGTCCGCATCGTACTCCATCAACCTTGCCAGCATCGAAGATGCGCCGTACAATTTCCTTGTCGGCACCACCTACTCTGACCAAATGGTCATTGCTTTGCAATGGATTAAAGACCAGGGCGGCACGAAAGTTGCCGTGTTGCACCATGACAGCCCCTTCGGGAAATCCCCCGTGCCGGACGGCGAAGACTTTGCCAAAGCCAACGGCATGGAATTCATGGCGATTGCCATGCCCGGCGGCGCAACCGACCTGACCCCCGAACTGAGTCAGGTGGAATCTTTCGGCGCGCAATACATCATCATTCAAAACGTTGCCAGCCCCGCCGCTCTCGCCATCCGCAACGCCAGCGACCTCGGCATGGACGCGCAATTCATCTGCCTGAACTGGTGCGCCGATGAAAGTCTGGTGGAACTCGCGGGCGATGCCGCCGAAGGCGTCATCGGAACCCTGCCCTTCACCCCGCCCAGCGTGGACGTCCCCGGCGATGACGATGTTCGCAAATTCGCCGAAAGCCAGGGCAAAGACCTGAACAAACTCGGCTTGCACTACACCCAGGGTTGGTGGACAATGAAGGTTATGGTGGAAGGGATTGAGCGCGTGGTCAAAGACGGCAAACCCGTCACCGGCGAAAATATCCGCGCGGCGCTGGAAACCATCACCGACTTCGATACCGGCGGCATCACCGCTCCCATCACCTTCACCCCCACAGACCACCGCGGCAACAAAGCCCTGAAACTCTTCAAAGTTGAAGGCGGTCAGTGGATGCAAATGAGCGATTACATTCAATCCAGCATCAAATAAGCTAACTCATTGATGCGGTTGCCGGTCATTCGGGCGGGGAAAACGTCACCTGATGACCGGCAACACCCACCGAAAATTCTCGTGAGGTTGTGTTTATGCTTTCCTTGAACAATATTGAAGTAATTTACGAAGATGTGATTCTGGTCTTGAAAGGTATGTCGTTGCAAGTGCCGGACGGGCAAATCGTTGCTTTGCTGGGGGCGAATGGGGCGGGGAAATCCACCACCCTCAAAGCTATTTCCGGGTTGCTCAAGCCGGAAAACGGCGAAGTAACCGACGGTAGCATCGAATTTCAGGGCGAGCCCATCCACACCATGCCCGCCGAAGACGTGGTGCGGCGCGGTATCTTTCAGGTGATGGAAGGGCGGCGCGTGTTCGAACATCTGACGGTCGAAGAAAATCTCATCGCCGGCGGATACACCCGCGCCGACCGCAACAACCTCAAACGAGATATAGAGATGGTATACACTTATTTTCCGCGTTTAAAAGAGCGGATGAAGCAAGCTGCGGGGTATCTTTCCGGCGGCGAACAGCAAATGCTGGCAATCGGACGCGCATTAATGGCGAAACCCAAACTCGTCATGCTCGATGAACCGTCGCTGGGATTGGCGCCATTGCTCGTGCAGGAAATTTTCGACATCATCAAACGCATCAATGAAGAACAAAACACCACTATCCTGCTGGTGGAACAAAACGCCCTGCTCGCGCTCGACATTGCGCATTACGCCTACATCATGGAAAACGGGCGCATTGTGATGGATGGCGAACCGGACAATCTGCGGGAAAATGCCGACGTGCGCGAATTTTATTTGGGACTGACGGAAGTGGGACAGCGCAAAAGCTATCGGGATGTTAAACACTATAAGCGCCGCAAACGCTGGTTGAGTTAAACGGAGGAAATCTTATGTCATTTGATGAACGTTTGCAAACAATTATCGCGCATGCGTACAACCATGCGCCCGCGTTTCGGCGACTGATGGATACGGCGGGGGTTGCTCCCGCGGATATCCAATCGTTCAAAGACCTGCCCAAAATCCCCGTGACCACCAAAGAGCAATTGCTGGAAATGCAGCGCGAATCGCCGCCGTTTGGTGGCTGGCTGGCGCTCCCCCCGGAGACGGTTGAGCATATTTTTGTCTCGCCGGGTCCGTTGTTTGAACCCGAAGGGGGCGCATTCCCCGAAGAATGGCGCTCGACGGTGTTCACGGAATTGGGCATGGGGCGGGGCGATATTGTGTTCAACACCTTCATGTATCATCTCACCCCCGCCGGGTTGCGGCTGGATGCCGCCATTCGCGCCACCGGCGCGACGGTCGTCCCCAGTGGACCCGGAAACACCGAATATCAGGTGGAAATTATGATGAAATTGGGCGTGACCGGGTATGTCGGCACCCCCAGTTTCCTGAAAATCCTGTTTGAAAAAGCGGCAGATATGGGCTTTGCCGCCGATGCCATCCCCATCAAAAAAGCGTTGTTCACGGCGGAGCCGTATCCCCCCTCGTTGCGGAAATATTTTGAAGAAGGTTTCGGGATGCGCACGGCGCAAACATACGCCACCGCCGAACTCGGCATTATTGCGTATGATACCGGCGGCGAACCGGGCATGAAACTTTCCCGGACGATGATTGTGGAAATTGTCGACCCCGCCACCGGGCAACCCGTTCCCCCCGGTGAGCCGGGGCAGGTGGTGGTGACGAATTTCAACAAAACCTACCCGATGATTCGGTTGGGGACGGGTGACTTGAGCGCGTACCTCGGTGAACCGGATGACGACGGATATTTCTGGCGCATTAAAGGTTGGATGGGGCGTGTGGGCGATGCGGTGAAAGTGCGCGGCATGTTCTTCCACCCCGTGCAACTGAAGAGCGCGCTGGCGAAATTCCCGCAACTCGGCGCGGCGCAGGCGGTCATCACCCGCCCCGACACCCGCGACCATATCCACATCCGGGTGGAACTCACCGGCGATGTTGCCGACCGCGACGCGCTGGCGGAGGAAGCTCGTTCCGCCATCAGTCAGGCGTGCCGTCTGCGGGTGGATGTGGTGGAACTGGTCGCGCCGGGGAGCATTGATGCCGCCGCGCGTCCCGTCCTCGACGAGCGTACATGGGAGTGAGGGTGTTCGCTCTTCCCGCATTTGATTGAATCTCACCGCCGGATTTCCGGCGGTTTTTTTATGCCTGCCGCGCTTCAATCTCTTCCAAATGGGCGATGGTGGCGCGTTCTTCCGGTTTCACCGCTTCCGAAAACCACGCATCCAGAATTTCGCGGGCAATTTCGGGCGCAGTGGCGCGCAGGCTCATCACCAGCACGTTGGCATCGTTCCACCAGCGCGCGCCGCGTGCCGTTTCGGCATCGCCGCAGAGTGCCGCGCGGATGCCCCGCACTTTGTTCGCTGCAATGGATGCGCCCGTGCCGGTATAGCAAAACAGCACCCCCTCATCGGCGTTTCCGGCGGCGACGGCATTCGCCAGCGCTTCCGCCGCCCGCGTCCACGGCAAATCATCGCCTGCCAATGGTCCGAACAATATCGTGCGGTGTCCCCGCCGTTGCAATTCCGCCACCACAAAATCGGTCAGATAGGTTCTTTCGTCGCTGGCGACCGCAATGGTTAAGTTTTTCCGCTCAGACATCTTTTCCCCCTGTTATGGGATATTGACCGCCAATTTGATGGTCATTTTACCTTCTTCAATCACAATATCATTCACTTGCACCACTGCGGATTTGCCGGTATTCAACATCTCCGTTTCCAGATTGCCCTTCACCGCATTGACCATTTCTTGCAGGGTATCGGTTGCCGCAGTTTGCGTTTGTTCAATGGCAGAAAACACCGATTCGGGCGCGGGGGTGTCGCCGATTTTCGCTTCAATGAGCGAAAGATGCACCCTGCCGTCGGTGACTTCGGGGCGGAAAATGACAGTCAACTGATTGCTGCCCGGCAAGTTGAGTTGTTGGAACAGAATGTCTTTCACGTTGCCGGTGACCACCACATTTCCGCCGGTGAATGAAAGCCGCAAATTTTCAATGAGCGTCTGATTTATGGTGAGTTGATTCGCTTTTTCTTTCAGTTGGATGATTTTGTTCACCGCGCTATCGGTGATGGGGATGGACAGGTTGAAAGATTTGTTGACATTGACCGATTGC
>JAJRSQ010000299.1 GCA_024278725.1 Chloroflexota bacterium | reverse complement strand
GTCGCTTCTTCAAACGCCGCAATCGAGTTGTTGAACTTCACCGCGTCTTCATCGGTGAACGGTCCGCTCATCGAGACCACTGTCCCTTTGTACTCGCCCGCATATGCCGCATCCAACTCCGTCAAACCGGTCTTTTCCATCGCCGGTTTTTCGGGCGCTTTGGTCGGTTCTGCTGCTACCGGCGCTTGGGTGGGTTCTTCCACCGGCGCTTTAGTCGGTTGTTCCACTGCTGCTTTCGTTGGTTCTGCTGTCGGCTGTTCGGTTGCCGGGTTGCCACCACAGGCGGAAAGCACAAGCACCATCATCAGCGATAAAGCAGTCACAATCCAGAGAGTTTTCTTACTCATTAGGTTTTTCTCCTTCTCAAATTTGGGTTCGTCATCATACTTCATCATTCATTAAGTGGATGTTGTTACCGGAATATGCACCACCTCCTTTTTAAAACAATGTCATTCGCCTGATGTACTTCGTCGGGCGACTAATTTGGTTGATAGTTGAACATGCATTTCTTCTTGCCCCGGATTGCTCACCCGGTTCAAAAGCATTTCTGCGCCCATCACGCCGGTTTGGAACAACTGCTGGCGGATGGTGGACAGTCCATATAACCGCGCCAGTTGCACATCGTCGAAGCCAATCACCGCCAAATCGTCGGGGATGGACAGCCCCAAATCTTTGGCGGCTTCCAGCACCCCAAACGCGATGGTATCGCTGAAGGCGAATAGCGCGGTGGGCGGGTCAGGTTGGGTCAGTATCTCCGTCGCCATTCGCCGACCACTTTCCAGCGAGTGTTCGCCTTCGCGGTGATAGCGGGGGTCGAAGGGGAGTCCGGCTTCTTCCAGCGCTCGCCGGTAGCCCCGGAAACGGTCACGGCTCACAAAAAAGCCGATGGGGTCTTCCAGCGGGTCGCCCAGATAACCGATACGGCGATGTCCCAGTTCAACCAAGTGTTTGGTGGCTTGATAGCCGCCTTTCACGTTGTCGATATAAATGCAATTCAGCAACGGGCTGTATGCATCAATCAGTACGGTGGGGATTTCGGATTTGATGATTCGTTCCGCTTCGCTTTGGGTGGGCGGGCATGAGAAGATAATCAGCCCGTCCACGCGCCCCCGGCGGGGAACGGCGCGGAGTTGTTCGGCGCGCTGGGCGGCGGTTTCAATGCTGAAGAGGGTGAAATCATATGCGCTGGGCGCAACCACAGACATCACCCCGCGCAGGCGTTCTACCGCGGCGGGACGGGTGAAGAAGGGGATAATCGCGCCGATGGTGAAAGTTTTGCCCGACGAGAGTCGGCGGGCGGCAGGGTGGGGGGTGTAATCCAGTTCGGCGATGGCTTTGAGGACACGTTCTCTGGTGGCGCGGTTGACGGCGCGGCTGTCATTAATGACGCTGGAGACCGTGCCGATACCGACACCGGCGCGTTTAGCTACATCATGAATGGTTGCGGGCATAAAAACCTCTGAAAAATGATGGGGCTCAGCTCGGAAACGTTTCCCTGACGCCTACAATAAATTTCTATCAACAATGACCTGAATATCGTCGTGCATGAAGTGTGTTTTTGGTGTGATGAAGTGACCTTGAACGGGGAAGCGTTTCCGCAGGGCATAAAAAAATAAATCGGGTTGGGAAACGTTTCCGCGAACGATTCCATTATAACCCATGCCGCGCCGGTTGTCAATAGATTTTCCAAATTCGGGAAACGTTTCCGCCCAATGGGGATGATGGATATTATAAAACATTATCCCAAACTGAAGTCTCGAATACCGCGAATGGATGGTGGTTATTTTTGACTGATGAAGCAAGGTAGGGGGTAGGGGCAGACCTATGTGTCTGCCCAAAAAGGGCGAACACACAGGTTCGCCCCTACTGGTTTCCATCAGTCAATTTGAACCACTACCCGCGAATGAAACCCCGCCCTAATCCGTATATCCGCTGACAATGACGCGCACCGTCTCAAAACCCAGCGAGCGCAACAGGCTTTCATAATATTGCTGCCCATCCAGCGCGGCGCGGTACAAAATGCCGCTCTCCCGCGCATCGGCGATGATGAGCGTTTTCCCTTCGGGCAACGATTTATTCAGCAACATCTGCGAGGCATCATTGCACAAAAAATCGGGGCAGGTGTCCGTTTGTTTCAATATCCGGCTATTCTCCAAATCCAGCGAAACCTGCTCTTCAAAAATCGTCGGCGGCGGCAGGGTCAATTGCACCTCCGAGCCATCTTCGCTCACCCAGATTGCGCTGTCGTCCACCGCGCTCATATCAAACCCGGCGGGGACTCGCCCTTTCAGCAGCAGGACAAATTGTTGTTTCAACCCCAGTTTTTCGAACCAGCCATGTGGGACTTCGGTATAATCAATGTCTTTGGTGATGTAATATTCCACAAAAATTTGCTTGTTGACACTTTTGATGGCGTCAACCACGCCGGGTTTGGCGGAAACCGTGGTCACCGTCGTCGGTGGTGTTGTTTGCGGCTGGGCGATAAACGTGTTGATGATCCACCATCCGGCAACTGCCACCAGTATCAGCGGAATTGCGTTCCATATAAATTTCAAGAGAATTTTCGCCATCAGTCTCCCTCATTCGCAAATGTAATTGTCACGGTTGAAAATCCCAATTTCTGCAAAAATTCGGTCAATTGCAGCGTCGCTAATCGTTCCGCCACGGGCAGGATGCCCGCTTCATTTTTCGCCCATCGACGCAATTCCTGACGCGCCGTATCCAGCGTTTCGGTCTCCAAGCCGCTGTATTCGGAAAAAGCCCATTTCCGTTGGCTGTCAATCACTTCCGATTCATCCGGCAACAATTCCACACTGCTGATGGTGGCGTGGGGGAGGGTCAATAAAATGCGAGACCCGGAAATCTGCACATCTTTTTCCGAAATGGCGCTCAGGTCAATCCCGGCTTGCACG
>JAJRSQ010000298.1 GCA_024278725.1 Chloroflexota bacterium | reverse complement strand
TGACGGGGTGATGACGGTCTTCGCTTAAAAACATACCTGAGACTCCGCCCCGCTGTATCTGTGGTAAAATATATGAAACCCTTCATGCGGGATAAGAAAATCTGCGTCCGGTGCTGTCACCTTGAACCCGGGTGAAAAACCAAATGTTTCAGCGGTCACAGGGAGGAACGATGAAGATTTCCAAATATGCGCGTATTCTTTCAGCCGGGCTGATGGCAACGCTGGTACTGACGCTGGCGGCGTGCGGTGCAGTGTCATCCTCGGTCAGCCAAATGGCAGCGGATGAAGCCGCGCCGGAAGCGCCCGCCGAATCCTTCGCGCGGGCAGAGACCGCCGCCGTGAATGACGGCTCGGACAGCGCGAGCACCGATTTGGCAGCCGTAACGGTTGACCGCGTGATTATCTACACCGGCGACATCACCCTGCGGGTGGCAAATGTCGCCACCGCGGTGGACGAAATTACCGCGCTGGCAGCCCGTATGGGCGGATACGTCTCCAGTTCCAACCTGTACGAATCGCAATCGCAACTACAGGGGAGCGTGACCATCCGCGTTGCCGCCGACCGCTATCAGGACGCGATGGCAGCATTGCAGACGCTCGGCACAGCGTTGCGGCAAAGTACCAATTCGCAGGATGTGACGGAAGAATATATTGATTTGCAGGCGCGCAAAACGAATCTGGAAATCACCGAAGCGTCTCTGCAAAAAATGCTGGACAGCGACCTGACCCAGAAGAAGTTGGATGACATTCTGCAAGTTCAGCGGGAATTATCCAACGTGCGCGGCGACATCGAAAGCCTTGCCGGGCGAATTCGCTATTTGGAAAATCAAGCCGCACTGGCGACCATCACCATCACCCTGACCCCAGAAGAGTCCCCCGAACCGGAGATCACCATCACCCGCTGGCGTCCGGGCAGAGTCGCGCAGGAGGCATGGGATACCCTGCTGGACATCCTGCGCAATTTGGGCGACGCCGCCATTTGGGGGGCAATCTGCGGTTTGCCGCTGCTGGTACTGGGGTTCATCGCGTGGGGCGCGCTCCGCTGGACGTATCGCCGCGTGCGGAAACCCCGCGAAAAGACCGCTCCGGCTCCCGCCGTTGAACCGGAAGAAGAAGGCGAGTGATGGCGACGTCATTCCCCAAAGACCGGATGTTTTATCGGTTTTCCGCGTATGGTTTTCTGAAAAACCTGCGCTTCTTCGAGCCGTTTCTCATCCTGTTGTTTCGGGAAGCGGGGCAATCTTTCACCCAGATTGGGCTGCTGTATGCCATCCGCGATATTGCCACCAACGTGCTGGAAATTCCCACCGGCGTTTTCGCCGATATTTTCGGCAGACGGCGGTCAATGGTGATGGCGTTCACGGCGTATATTGCGGCGTTCATCGTTTTTTACGCCTTCAGCAATTTCTATCTGTATGCGCTGGCGATGGTACTTTTCGGCGCGTGCGAGGCGTTCCGCTCCGGCACGCACAAAGCGCTCATTCTGGAATATCTGAAACAAAACAACCTGACGCACCTCAAAATAGATTATTACGGACACACCCGCAGCGCCTCGCAGATGGGTTCGGCAATCAATTCGCTCATCGCGGCGGGGATTGTCTTTTACACCGGCAATTATCGCTACATGTTTCTGGCGGCAATCATCCCGTACATGCTGGATTTGTTCAACTTGATGACCTATCCCAAAACGCTGGACGGCAATCTGCAAACCGGACACTCGCGCGCGTCCGTCGGCGCGCAGACAAAAGCGACACTCGCCGCTTTCGGCGCGATGTTCCGCCATCCCAATGCCTTGCGCGCGCTCTTGAACAGCGCCGGGTTCATGGGCTTCTTCAAAGGCTCCAAAGATTACCTCCAGCCGATTTTGCAGACGTATGCGCTCGCACTGCCGTTGTTCATCACGCTGGATGATACCCGTCGCTCCGCCGTGCTGATTGGGGTGGTCTATTTTGTCATCTACCTGCTTACCAGCTATGCCTCGCGGAATGCCGCCCGCTTTAGCCGCCGCTTCGCCAATCCGGCGCAAGCCATCAACCGCAGTTTTCTGCTCGGCGCGGTTTTTCTGCTGATTGCCGGGCTGGCGGCGCAGGAACATTGGGCAATCATCTCCATCCTGCTCTTTTTGGGGATGTACCTGCTGCAAAATATTCGCCGCCCGCTGAACGTCGGCTTCCTCAGCGACCAAATCGATTCAAAAGTGATGGCTTCCGGGCTGTCGGTGGAATCGCAACTCACCACCATTTTGATGGCGATTCTCGCCCCTATTCTCGGCGCGCTGGCAGACGCCTTCAGCGTCGGCATCGCGCTCGCCATCTTCGGCGCAGGAATGATTGTTCTGCTGACGGTGGTGCGGGTGAAACAAGCTGATAGCTGATGGCTGTCAGCCAATAGCTTTTCAGGAGTGACCAATGCCAAAATTCATCGCTTCAATTGACCAAGGGACAACCAGCACCCGCTGTATGATTTTCAACCACGCGGGCGAGCCGGTCGGTATGCACCAACTGGAACACGAGCAAATTTATCCCCGCCCCGGCTGGGTGGAACACGACCCGCTGGAAATCTGGGAACGGACGCAGGCGGTCATTCGCGGCGCGTTGAACGCCGCCCGCGCCACCGCCGCCGACATCGCCGCGGTGGGCATCACCAACCAGCGCGAGACCACCGTGGTCTGGAATCGGCGCACGGGCAAACCGTACCACAACGCGCTGGTGTGGCAGGATACCCGCACCGACAAAATTTGCGCCGAACTGGCGCGCGACGGTGGGCAAGACCGTTTCCGCCCGCAAACGGGGCTGCCGCTGGCAACCTATTTTTCGGGTCCCAAAATTAAATGGCTGCTGGATAATGTCCCCGGCTTGCGGGAAGACGCTGAAAATGGCGATGCGATTTTCGGCAACATGGACACCTGGATTATCTGGAATTTGACCGGCGGCGCAAACGGCGGCGCGCACGTCACCGACGTGACCAACGCCTCGCGCACCATGCTGATGAACCTCGACGGCACGTGCTGGAATGACGACCTCATCGCCGCGCTGGATATTCCCCGCGCCATGCTCCCCGAAATTCGCCCCAGCAGCGACCCCGCCATCTACGGCTACACGCTCGCCGAGGGCGCATTCGGCGGGCGTATTCCCGTCTG
>JAJRSQ010000297.1 GCA_024278725.1 Chloroflexota bacterium | reverse complement strand
GTTGGCGGCTTCGATTTTGCGGCGGTCATTATCCAGCAATGGCGCCAGTCGCCGCCGAATGCCGAGGTTGAGCCGCATTCGGGGGTCGGGGGCATATTGCGTCCACATAAATTGGCGGTCTTCTTCGGTGACCATTTCCAGCGTCAATTCATCGTGATTGCGCAGGAAAACGCACCATTGGGCATTATCGGGAATTTTCGGGGTGTCTTCCATGATTTTGATGATGTCCGCGCTGTTTTCTGTCTTGAAGGCTTTGAAGATGCGGGGCATCACCGGAAAATGGAACGCCATATGGAACTCATCGCCGGGGACGGTCGGGTCGGTTTCATCCCCGCCGAAGTACGGGCGCAGGTCGCGCGCCCACTGGTTCGCTTCGCCGAGCAGGATGGTGCCGGGATATTCCGCATCCATCATCGCCCGCACGCGCTTCAAAAAAGCGTGCGTTTCGGGCAGATTTTCGCAATTCGTGCCTTCGCGCTCAAACAGATACGGCACGGCATCGGCGCGGAACCCGTCAATCCCCAAGTCGAGCCAGAAGCGGATGACATCCATCATTTTTTGCGCCACTTCGGGGTTATCGTAATTTAAATCGGGCTGATTGGCGTAAAATCGATGCCAATAATATTCGCCCGTTTGCGGGTCAAACGTCCAATTGGAGGGTTCAGTGTCCACAAAAATGATGCGGGCATCGGCGTATTTTTGGTCGGTGTCGCTCCAAACGTAATAATCGCGGTAGGGGTTGTCTTTCGATTTTCGGCTTTCGATGAACCACGGATGTTGGTCGGAGGTGTGATTCAGTACCAAATCGGTGATGATGCGGATGCCGCGCGCGTGCGCTTCGTCCACCAGTCGTTTGAAATCGTCCACCGTGCCGTAATCGGGATGGATGGAAAAATAGTCTGCCACATCGTACCCGTCGTCTTTCAACGGCGAGGGGAACATCGGCAGCAGCCAAACGCAATCCACCCCCAGCGTTTGCAGGTAATCGAGTTTGCTCACCACGCCGAGCAAATCGCCCTTCCCGTCGCCGTTGCTGTCGGCAAAAGCGCGGATGTGGAGTTCGTAAAAGATGGCATTTTTGTACCAGAGATTATTGTTTGTCATGGGTCACTTGTCATTTGTCATTTGTGATGCGTGAAAAGGAGATTCGCCAATCGCTATTCGGGCACGTCCGCCCAGCGAAGCCGCAAGTCGCGCGCGGCGGTTTCCGCGCGGGCGAAGAGTGTCGCGCGGTTGAGGGTGGCGGGCAGGGTGCCGACCGTTTGCAATTTCAGTTCCACCACTTCGCGGGCAAAAAGGAGGCACATAGCGGGGGCGCGTCCGTCCAGTTGAGCGGTGAGATAACCCGCCCAAAAAGCGTCGCCCGCGCCGGTTGCATCGGCGATGGCGATGGGGCGGGCGGGTAGATAGCCCATCAGCCTACCCTGTTTTGACACCAGCGACCCTGCCCCGCCGAGCGTGAAAACCACGGTTTCCGCGCCCCAATCGTGCAGGCAATCCACCGCCGCGCGCGGGGAAATATCCGCCCCGAAGAGTCGCCGCACATCGTCCAGCGATGCTTTGGTGATGGACACCCGGCGGAACAACGTTTGCAAAATTGCCAGCGCTTCGGCGCGATTGTCCCAGATGAGCGGGCTGTAATTCGGGTCGAGGGAGATGATTTTGCCCTGCCGGTGCGCGCGCTCGAAGGTGGATTCTATCGCAGCGCGGCACGGTTCTTTCGACAGGGCGAAAGTGGAGGCGTGCACAATTTTAGCGGCGGCAATTGCCACGTCCGAAATTTCGCCCGGGGTGAGCCGGTAATCGGCATCCCGGAACGCCTCGAATTCCGGCGTGCCGGTGGTGCGGGAAACGAAAATCACGCTGGTGCGCACTGCCGCGTCCCGCGCCAGAAAATCGGTGACGACGCCATTCGCGCGGAGCGAATCCGCCAGAAAGCCGCCGAATGCCCCCGCCCCAATCTTTGAAATAACCGCTGAGCGCAGCCCCAAACGGGCGACATTCACCGCGATATTTGCCGGAGACCCGCCCAGATGCCGCCGGAAAGTATCGGCGTGACGCAAGCCGTCGGTCATTTCGGTGGAGATGAAATCAATCAGCGTTTCACCGATGGTTAAAATGTCAATTGCCGGTGTTTGTGCCATAAAGGTGTGCCAACTCCGAAAGGGGAATGCTGTTCTCCGGGCGCGGGTCTGAAAACCAGGGGGGTATCGCCAGTGTGCCGTGCTGCAACACGCGATGACGCGCCGCGCTGATGGCATCAATGTACCCTGCGGCGGTGCGCTCCCACGTGTAGCGCGAGGTCACCCGCTCGATACCCGCCGCACGCAGCGTTTCCCATGCTGAAAGGGGCGACAGCGCCGCCATCAATCCGCGTGCGATGTCGGCGGGGTCGGCGGGGTTGACTAATATACCATATTTTTTGCGCGTAGACAATTCAATCATACTCTCACTCGGTCCCCCATTACGGGTGACAACCGCCGGCAACCCGCAACTCATCGCCTCCAACGGCGCAAGCCCAAACGGCTCATAATGCGCGGTGAGGGCGAAGACGGATTTTCTCGCCGCCGCCCGGCGGTATGCCGCCGCCAGCTCGTGCTGGTTGTTCAACGGGAAGGATGTCACCGCACCCCACAGGTCATTTTCATCCAGCACCCGCACAATCTCATCCAGAATGGCGCGCTCGGCGGGGGGGAGTTGGGCGCGCTGTTGCAGCGGGTCATCCACCCCGCGCACCACAATCGCCAGATTTGCCACCGCTCGCAAACTGGCGCTCTCCGCGAATGCCTGCACCACGCCGATGTGATTTTTCTTCGGGTCGAGGCGACTGGAAAGCAACACCAGCGGCAACCGTCGGCGGGCAGGGGGGATGTCGCGGACAATGGCAGCGGTCAATCGCTCGCCGATGGCAGCATCGAGTTCGCCCGGTTCGGGGGAGAAAACACGACGATTTACCCCCGGTGGAATCACGACAAAGCGGTCTTCATCCGCGCCGAGGGGGTCAACCGCGCCACGATACGCCCGGTGGGCATACTGTTCGCGCTTTTCCTGCATGGTGCTGGTCACAATCATCGAAGCGTGATTCATCGCCAACCGTTCGGCGAAAATCCGCTCGGTGAAATGGTAGCGGGCATCCAATGCCGCCAGATTTTCCGCCCCCGCGTGCAGTTTATCCATCTTTTGCGCCCCCAGCGAGTGCCCGGTGAAGCTGAACCGCACGCCCGTTTTCCCCCGAAACAATACACCCGCCAAACCGCCATCCCCATAATGGGTGGTCACAAATTCAGGGAGCGCATCTTCCTGCGCATAAAATGCCACAATATTTCCCACCCATTCCGCCAAATGCGCCCACAGTTTTTCCTTCGGCAGGAAAGTGTCACCGCCGCAGGGGACACGGATGATGCGCACGGCGTCACTGTCGGGGTAGCGGTCAATCGGGGCGGAAAATTCACGCCAATTCGGGTCGATGATGCGGCGAGTGACAATGTCCACCCGATGCCCCTGCGCCGCCATCGCCAACGCAAGCTCCTTCACGTACACCAACTGCCCGCCGAAATCGGGGTGTTGCGTCCAATAACTGTCGGCAGGGTCGAAATTTCCCTGCGGATTGAAAAAAGCGATGTGCATTTATCGGGTCTCCATTTTATTACAGTCCGTTTTGTTGCGCCACCCGCCCGAACCAGTGTGCGCTCGCTTTGGGGGTGCGTTTTTGGGTGGGATAATCGACATAAACCAACCCGAAACGCGGGCGATACCCTGACGCCCATTCAAAATTATCCATGAAACTCCACGCGAAATACCCCCGCACATTCGCGCCCTGCCGAATGGCGGCGTGCGTGGCTTCGATGTGCGCCCGCAGAAAGTTGATGCGCGCGGGGTCGTTCACCGCGCCGGTATCGTCGGGCGCGTCGGGGAATGCCGCGCCGTTTTCTGTGACCATCATTTTCGGGTTGCCGTAATTCTCTTTCCAATCCAGCAGGACGTGCGTCAACCCGGCGGGATGGATGCCCCAATCCATCTCCGTCCTGCCCCAACCCGGTTCGGAAACGGAATGGATTTTCGCTTTGAGCAGCCCGCCGCCGACATCGTGCGTCACGGTGGAAGTGCGGTAATAATTCACGCCCAAATAGTCGAATGAGCCTTTGATTTGCGCCAAATCACCGGGGAAGATGGTGGGACGATGCACGCCGAGCCAGTCCATAAATTGCGCCGGATACTCCCCGAAGACCAACGGGCGCAAAAACATCCCGACGTTTTCATCGTAGGCGCGTTGGCAGGCGGCAATATCTTCCGCCCGGTTGGTGGCGGGTATAAAGTGGTCGGGGTTCAGTACGATGCCGATTTCGCCGGCGTGGTTATCCTGCCGAAAAAGTTGCACGGTTTTGGCGTGTGCCAGCAAAAGGTGGTGAAGGGTTTGGTACGCTTGCGAATAATCGCAGACACCGGGGGCGAAAATGCCCGAACCGTACCCCAAAAAAGCGATGACCCACGGCTCGTTGAAGGTTGCCCACAGCGGGACACGGTCGCCCAGCCGGTTGAACATCACCCGCGCGAAGTCGGTGAACCAGTCCACGCTGGCGCGATTCACCCAGCCGCCGAGCTCCTGCAACGCTTGCGGGAAATCCCAGTGGTGCAAAACTGCCATCGGGGTGATGCCCGCCGCCAGCAATTCATCCACCAGCCGGTCGTAAAAATCAAGCCCGGCGGGGTTCACCGCGCCGCACCCGGCGGGCAGCACCCGCGTCCAACTGATGGAAAAATGGTACGCGGGCATGCCGAGCGTCTTCAACAGTGCAACATCGTCCGGCATGCGGTGATAATGGTCGCAGGCGACATCCCCGTTGTGATTGTCGGCGACGTTGTGGGGGCGATGTGCGAATCTGTCCCAGACACTTTCCCCCCTGCCGTCTTCGTTCCACGCACCTTCAATCTGGTACGCGGAGGTCGAAACGCCCCAGAGAAAATCTTTCGGAAACTGAAGCATACCGCTACCCTTTCACGGAACCCGCCAGCAACCCGCGCACGAAGAAACGCTGCAAAGAGAAGAAGACGAGCAGCGGCAGCACCATCGAGACGAAAGCCCCGGCGGTGAGCAGATGCCAGTCGTTCCCGCGCGAACCGACAATCTCCGCCAGCCGCATGGTCAGCACCTGCACATCGGGTTTGGAACCGATGAAGACCAGCGCAACCAAATAATCGTTCCAGACCCACAAAAACTGGAAGATGGAAAATGATGCCAGCGCGGGCATGGAAAGGGGTAAAATCAGCCGCAGGAAGATGGTAAAATGCGATGCGCCGTCAATGAACGCCGATTCCAGAAGGTCGCGGGGTAAACTGCTGATATAGTTGAAGAGCAGGTAGGTCGCCAGCGGCAACCCGAAGCCGGTATGGGCGAGCCACACCGCCAGAAAAGTGCCGTTCAGGTCGAGCTTCACGTAGTCGGTCAGGATGGGGACTAATGCCACTTGGAGGGGAACCACGAGCAGCGCCACAACGAGGATGAACATCGGTTTTCTGCCGGGGAAACGCATCCACGCGAAGCCATACGCGGCAAAAGCGGCAATCAGAATGGGGATGACGGTGGCGGGGATGGTGACGGTGAGGCTGTTGAGAAACGCCCCCGCCATATTATCCCCCTGTTCGATTCTCACGCTCCCGTTTGGTTGCCGCACTTCATATTGTTTGCCGGTCATCACATCTTTATAGTTTTTGAGGGTAAAATCGGTGCGCGTCGTCCATTCATTCGCCTGAATTTGGATTTTCCCCAGCCGTCTGTTGCCAACCCACGCGACCCGTCTGCCGTCGGGCGTTTCAATGCCGGCGCGAAATTCTTTGAACGTGCCCGTCGCCCCTTCGATGGTCATCACGCCTTTCCGGTCAAGCCCTTCCGGGACTTCCATTTCTTTGACCAAAACCCATTCTTTGTGCGGAAAAATCGTCCACCAGCCGGAGGTGGAGATGTCGGTACGGGTGCGGAAAGATGAAACCAGCAACCCGAGGGTGGGAATCGTCCAAATTAAAACGATGATGAGCAGGGAGCCATTGACCAGAATATCGTTGAGTATTTTTTTGCGTTTGGTGCTTCTTTCGCCAGCCGCCATTAAAATGCCTCCCGTTCGTTGAATTGCTTCAGGTTGTAAATCATCACCGGAATGACGGCGATGAGCAGCACAATCGCAATGGTTGAGCCGTAGCCGAAGTTTCGGTTGGTGAAATATTCGCGGAAGAATTGCGTGGCAATCACCTGTGTGCCGAATTGCCCGCCGGTCATCACCCAAACCACATCGAAGATTTTGAGGGTGAAGATGACCACTGTGGTGGAAACCGTGATGATGGTTCCCGAAATATAGGGGACCATAATGCGGAAGAAGATTTGAACTTCGCTGGCGCCGTCCACCCGCGCCGCCTCCATCAGTTCGCTGGGGATGCCTTTGATTGCCGCCGAAAAGAGTACCATGGCGAAGCCCGTTTGCAGCCAGATGACGATGATGATGAGGAAGAAATTGTTCCACGGCTGAATGAGCGATGTCCACGCCTGCGGTTCGTTCCCCAGCGCCACCCAGATGGCGTTCAGCAGCCCGATTTGGGGGTCGGCTTTGTCTTTCACTTCGTAAATGAAGTTCCAGATGACCCCCGCGCCCACCATTGAAATTGCCATCGGCATGAAGATGAGCGATTTGGCGATGGTTTCAAACTTACTCCGGTCTGCCAGCACCGCAATCAGCAAGCCCAGCACCACAGACAATGTCGCGCCGAAGGCAATCCACAGGAAGTTGTTGCGGAAGGCGAGCAGCATTGTGCGCTGGGTAAACACGGCGATATAGTTTTGCAGCCCGACAAATTCGGTGCTGTTGGCGTTGTGCAGGCTGAACCAGAAGGTTCGCAGGGCGGGAATTGCCAGAAACCACGCCAGAATGGCAACCGCAGGACCGACGAAGAGGAAGGGCTGCAATCGGCGCGTCCAGGCAGGGGGTAATTTTTCAACAAGCCAGTTGGTGACGATATACAACAACGCCACACCGCCCACGCCCCAGAGAATCGCCACCAGTGCGATGATCACTTTGGGCGCTTCGCTGTCTCGCAGGAAAATGAACCCCTGCCACAACACAATAAACGTAACCACCGGCACAAATAATGAAATGACAATCTGCCCGATTGTGCCGGTCAACCAACTGAGAATGGAACCGGATTTCGCGTCTGTCGTTGATGACATGTCACCCTCCTTGGTGGGTGACGGGTGGAACACCCCCGGCTGAGGATGTTCCACCCGTGTGTGAAACTTAATTACTCATGAATCGTGTTTATTTTTGGGTCCAGCTATCGTCGATTTCTTTGAGGACGGTATCAAGGTCAGCGGAGCCGGAGACGTAATCGGTCATCCCTTTCCAGAAGGTCCCCGCGCCCACTTCACCCGGCATCAGGTCGGAGGCGTCGAAGCGGAAGGAGGTCGCTTGTTGCACCAGTTCCGCTACCCCGCGCTCCACGTCGTTGCCGTACCAGTCCAGCGAGGCGTCTTTGTGCGGCGACAATGCGCCACCCGCTTCCAGCCACGCCTTCACCGATTCGCCTTTGGTGAAGTATTCCATCACCGCGCGCACTTCGGGGCGGTCGTTGAACATCGCCATGATGTCGCCTGCCACCAGGAAGGGCTTGCCGTAAGC
>JAJRSQ010000296.1 GCA_024278725.1 Chloroflexota bacterium | reverse complement strand
AGAATCAGGTGGGCATCCCAACCGAAGCCGCCCACCGGCAGCAATGCTTTTCCGAAATAGCGGGTGTACGATACCGCCGCAATTTGCAGCAACAGCGCCGCCAAAAAAGAGGGCAACGAAATGCCGATGAGCGACAGGAAAATGATGGGCAACGCGCGGATTGAATCGCGCCGCCGCGCCGCCAGCACGCCGAGGATGATGCCCAAAACGATGGCAATCCCCAGCGAGACCGCCAGCAAGCCCACGCTGCGCGGCACCACCGCCACCACAATCTCGGCGATGTCCATGCGCCGCGTGCCGAACCCCGCCGCAAACGCCGTGCCCAAATCGCCCGATGCCAGCCGCCCCAGATAGCTTCCGGTGGCGACCGCGCCGGTTTTCAGCGCGGGGAAAAACGCCGTCCCGCGCGCCATATCCAACCCGAAAAAACTGAGGAAGATGATGATGAGCAGGGTTGCCGCCGCGAAAGCCAGCCGTCCCGCCACAAAGGTCAGCACCGCCAGCGCGCGGCGTCCCCAATCTTTCAACACAGCCCGAATGGAAATGCGGTCATCAACCGGTTGCTCTACAATTGCCATAATTGCCCTTTCTGATTATAAAGTAGGGGGATTCGTCATTCGTCATTCGTGTACCATTTTACTTTACTATTTCAATTCGGCAAAGGTTCAATTTTGAAGCAAACAATCTTCTTTTTTTCACTCATCATTCTGATAGCCCTCTCCGCCTGCAAAAATACCGACCCAGCCCCCCTCCCAACCGCCACCCCACCCGCAACACCGCCCCCCATCGCCGGGGCGACGGACACGCCCGTCCCCCCCACCCCGCCGCCACCGACCGCCACCGCCGCACCCACGCCGACGCCCGCCGCCGTTTCTTTCCGCGCGGTGGGCATCATCGGGCGGCTTGATTCGCTCAATCCTCTGCTCGATTTGAATCCTGCGCTGGCGAAAATCAGCCCGCTACTGTACCCGTCGCTCAACCGACGCGAAGCGGGAACGAGATTGCCGCAACCCTTCGCCGCCGAATTGCCCGCCATCGCCGCCGACAATCTGACGCTGACTTTCACCCTGAAGCTGACGGACATCACCCCCGCCGACGTGAAAGCGAGCATCGGAACGGCGATTTTGCCGGAACTGGATGATGTGCGCGCGGTGGAGACTGTGGATGCCCGCACCGTGCGCATCACCCTCACCGAGCCGAACTGCACGGCGGTGGACACGCTGGAAACTATGCCCATATTGCGCCGGACGCAGGTCAGCACCGACACGCCCGCCGGGTTTGCGTGGGATGCCGCTTCGCAAACGCTGAAATTATCGCCGGGCAAACCGACGCTGCGCTTTTTCCCCGATTCAACCGCCGCACAATCGGCGCTGGCGGCGGGGGAGATTGACGCCATTGAACCGCCGTCGCTCATCGAACCGATGCCGCGCCTGATTTTCGCGCCGTTCAACAACCTGCAACCGCCGTTTGACGACCCCGCCGTGCGCCGCGCGCTCAGTTTGGCGGTGGACAGGGTATCGCTGGCGCAAAACTATTTCGACGGCACACCGGCGGCATCCATTCTCCCCGCCGAGGGGGAAAACACGCCTCCCGCCTTCGACCCCGATGCGGCGCGGAATGCGCTCGACGCGGCGGGCATCACCGACCGGGATGGCGACGGCTGGCGCGAATTGCCCGGCGAATCGCAGGCGTGGCAGGTTTCAATTGAAGTGGATGTGAATCGAGAGGATTTGCAGCCAATTGCGTTTTGGCTGGCGGAATATTATCGTCGCATCGGCGTGTTGGCGCGTGTGGAAACGATGCCCTTTTCCACGCTGATTGACGATTTGCTGACCCGTGATTATCAGGTGGCTGTGTATGATTGGCGGGTGGATGTTTCGGCGGTGCGGGCGCGCTGGCACAGTGCCGCCATCGATGCCGAATTCGGGGAAAATATCACGGGGTATCGCAACCCGCAGGTGGACACGCTGATTGACGCGCTCGACACCGTGCCGGGTTGTGACGTTTCGGCACGGGCGAAAATTCTGCGGGACATCGCCCGCATTTTGGCGGATGACCACCCGGGTGATTTTTTGGGTTTCAGCTTTTAGCAATCAGCGTTCAGCCAAAAGCCAAAAGCTGATAGCTGATAGCTGATAGCTATTCTGCCGCCACTTGCTTCCGCGCCAGCCGCGCGAGACGATGTTCCCACGCCGCAACGGCTTCCTCGGTGCGCCAATCGGCGGGACGGGCGTTGAGTATTTTCAGGGCGTATTCTGTACACGTGCGCGCTTTTTCAATCTCTTTCCGCCGCCATTCATAAAATTTCGCCAATTCTTCCAGCGCGAGCAAACTATCCTCCGCCGCAACCAACGCCTGCCACAGCGATTCCGCATCTTCCCCCCTGCCCCGCCGCTTCAGCAGAAATGCCAGCTCAATCATCGCCCGCCGCCGCAACGCCGCCGGCAGTTTATCACTTTCCAGCGCGGCATTGAGCGCAGTTTCTGCCGCATCAAGCCTGCCCAGCGCGAGCTGCCACATTCCCACCGCCGCCAAATCGGCGGGGTGCAACGGCTCAACGGTGTCGGTATGATGGGGAAACGCCGCCATCTGCCCCAGCACCGCCGCCAGCGCCGCCATGCTCACAATATCCATTTCGTTGTGATAAAAAATGCCCGCCATCGGGCGCGCGTCGTTATCCACCAAATATTTTCGGTACAGGGTGGGGATGAAATAGCCGGGCACATCGGCGTGGGTGCGGGTAACGCCGAGCACCTCGGTTTCCAGCGTGGCGAGTCTGCAATTGTCGAGCCGGTGTCGCCACACCCGCCGCGACGGGTGAAGCAGGTCGAGGTGCGGCGCGTCATCGAACAAATCCACAAAAAGACGCGCCAGGGTGAACCGATTTTCCAGCATCGGCACATCGAAGGTTTTGCCGTTGAAGCTGGCGGCGGCGCGGAAATTTCGGCACAGGTTGTGCAAATCCGACAGCAGCGCCGTCTCTTCATCGAAATCGCGCATGAAAACCTGCCGCACCACAAAATCATCCCCTTCGATGAACCCCACCCCGATGAGAAATGCCACCGTCCCCGCCGCAATTTCCAGCCCCGTCGTTTCGGTGTCAAAAAAGAGAACATCGCGCCACGAAAGGTCATGCCAGCGGTCATCGCCGGTGATGGTGGCGACGGTCTCCATCGGCACATCCAGCAGGGTTTTCAGGGGTAGATTACCGTATTTCGCGCCCAATGGGTAGCGCACATCCACCCGGAAATACTGCCCGTGCGCGTTTTCGACCACCACGCCCGGCACTACTGCTTCGATGGGCGCGGCGTGCTGCAAATCATCCCGGTAATTTAAAAAGTGAAGGGGAACCGGCTCGGTGGCGGGGGCGGTTTCGGTGGGGCGGGGTTTGGGCGGCGGCATCGCAATGTGCCGCGTGCCCTTGCGCACCCCGATGCGCTTCAGTTGCGCCAGTCGTTTTTCGCGGGATATTGTTTTTCGGGAACGGCGCGTCAATTTCAATTGCGGATACCTCAAAGGCACGTTTCACGCATCACGTTTCATCACACTCTTGGCTCAAGCCATGCCCAAATATCGTTCAGCACTTTTTCTTTTTCCGGCTCGTTCAAAATTTCATGGAAAAAGCCCGGATATTCGATGAATTTTTTGTCGGCGATACCGGCATTCGCCACAAAATCGCGCGTGCCGGTGGGGTCAACAATGGGGTCGTCCGCGCCGTGGAGTGCCAGCACCGGCACGGCGAGTTTCGGCGCGTTTGCCAGCGCCCATTGTCCGGCGGCGGTGAATTCGGTGTACCACCGCGCCGAAACTTTATCGTGCACCAGCGGGTCGGCGATGTATGCCTGCACGTTGGCGGCATCGTGGTTCAGCCCGGCGGGGTCGATGCCGTTGGGGATGGACAATTTGGGCATCAGATTCGACATCACATTTCCCAGCGTCACTTTCCAGCCGGGAACTTTCATCCGGGTGCGCAACCCGGGACCGGAGGCAATCACCCCATCTACCGCGTCCGGGTATTCCAGGGCGAAAGTGAGCGCGATTGCGCCGCCCATACTGTGCCCCAGCAGGAATGTTTTGTCGGTGGGGGTGGTTTTTTGGGCATAATCCAGCATTGCCGAAACATCATCCAAATATTGCCGGAAGCGGTCGATATGCCCGCGCTGCCCGCCACTGCGCCCGTGTCCGCGCAAATCGAGCGCATACACGGCGAATTTCTTTTCCACAAAAAATTGCGCCACATGCTCGTAGCGGTCGCTATATTCCCCCAGCCCATGCACAATCGCCAGCGTGGCGACGGGGGTGTCGGCGGGCAACCATGATTGAACAAACAGGTCTGTGCCATCGGCACTGTGAATTGTGGTGTTCATTTTTCTCCCTCCTGAGAGCAACGTCATGCTTCCAATTCTTCCAACCCGACCGCCATCAAATACCCTCTGGCGCGTTCGGTTTTGGGATAACGGTTGACCAATTTCCAAAATTTTTCGCCGTGATTGGCTTCCAGCAGATGCGCTAATTCATGCACGATGACATAATCGCGCACAAAGGGGGGCATTTCGTTCAGCCGGTGCGAAATACGGATAGTGCCGTGGGTGGGGGTGCAACTGCCCACCCGCCGGTTCTGATTCGTCACCCAGCGGATGGACTGCCATTTGAGTTTGCCACCGAAATAGCGGCGATTCAACGCCTGCGCCCGTTTCTGCAACAGCGCATCATCCAGCGATTTTTTCGCTTCCTGTTTCAGCACCCGCTGTTTGAGCCGCTCAACCAACGGTTGCAACTCAGCTTCGCCGAGCCGGGCGGGCGCGCGCACCACCAGCACACCATCCACCAAGCGGGCGCTGACGGTTTTCACCCGTTTTTTGCTGCGAATGATTTTGACATCCATAGGAAAAGAGTAGCACAACCGGTCGGGGAAAGCAAACGTTTTGAAAAATCCGGGGAAATAAAAAAGCCCCGGCTGGCGGGTTGGGGGGGTAGCCGGGGCAACATGCCGTCGGGGGTATTGGGGGTACCGACGGCACGAGAAGACTATAGCATAGTTGCCGAATTTTTGCAAAATTTCATTGGGAGATAATTATCCCGCCCCGCCGACAGATGCGCGAGCCAGTTCTTCGAGCGTTTCATCAAATTCCTGAAACAGCGTCAGCACTTGCCCCAACGCCTGATGGATGGTGCTTTGGTAGGTTTGATAATCGTCAATGGTTTGCGGGCTGAGCTGATTCAGCATTTCCAGCGCGTCATTGTACCATTGCAGCGCCACCTTCGGTGCAAACATGCGAACCGCCTGCTCGGCGGCAGAAATGGCGAAGGGAATCGCCTTTTCGGGCAAGTCTGCTTCTTTGTAATGATGCGCCAACTGCGGAAGTTTATTGGGCGCGTCAAGCGTGCGCTCCAGCACAGTGGCAATCTGACGATGCAGCAAATGCCGCCGCGCCGCGCCAATATCGGCATACAGCACCAATTGTATTTCCGAATGCCGATGGGCGAACACGCCCGCTTCCGGCGTTTCAAAAATCAATTCGCCCGCCAACGCATCATCCAATTCCGATAAAATTTCTTCTGCCGCCAAACCGCTCACCGTCTGCAAATCCGCCAGGCGGAACTGTTTGCCCCACACCGCCGATTGCCGCAGCAGCGTTTGCGCATCGGGGTTCAGATGGTGCAACCGCCGCCAAATGGTCTCCCGCGCGGTTTGCGGCAGGCGCACCGCCTCAATATCGGCGAATTGCCACGTGCCGTTCTGCCACAAAACCTTCCCGTCATCCGTCAGCGCCCGGGCTAATTCCTCCAAAAACAACGGATTGCCCGCCGTGTGTTTATGCAGCGTTTTCACCCATTTCGACGGCACACCATCCCCCCAAATGCCGGTGAGAATTTTGCGCGTGTGCGTCCGAGAGAACCCTTTCAGAGTGATTTGATGGGGCGCAATCTCGGCGGCGGCGAGCCGTTCAAAGAATTTTCGGGCGGGATGTTCGGCGGAAAGCGCGGAATCATCCACGGTGGCGATAATCAGCGCGCGCATTTCACCGCGATGCCGAACCAGATGGTACAGCATATCGAGCGTCGCCCGGTCTGCCCGGTGGATGTTTTCCAGCACCATCACCCACGGCTGTTGCCGCGTTTCCGTGGCGAACACGTCCAGCACCCCGGTCAGAAATCGGCGCATCTCCGCCGGCGTCGGCTGCACCGGAGATGCGGGGGGATGATGAGCCGCCCAAACCGGCATGATGGGCGCAATTGCCGCATATCGTACGGCGGCATCGTCGGTGGGAGGGTTGGGGCGGGAAAAATATGCCGTCAGAATTTCGGTGATGGGGGCGTAGGGCAAATCAACATCAAGGTTGGCGGCATTGCCGACAAAAAAGAACGGGGGCGCAATTTTCTCGGCGAATTGCCGGACGAGCGTCGATTTTCCGCTGCCCGCCTCTCCGGAAATCACCACGAATTGCCCGCCGGAAGTCTGCGCGGATTTCCACCTGCCGGTCAGTTGGTTGAGCGACGTTTTCCGCAAAACAGATGTGCCGGACATGGGGAAGAGTTGCGTGCGGCGCAGATTGAGGCTGTGCAAAACACCCATCACCTGCCGCACCGACTGATACCGCGCGTCGGGGTCTTTTGCCATCAATTTGAGCACCATATGCTCCAGCACGGGCGACAAATCGGGGTTCAAATTGCGCAACGGCACGGGCGACAGCTTCAGATGTCCGCGCATAATTTCATGGTCGGAGCCGGTGAAGGGCAAACAGCCGGTGAAAAGCCGGTACATCAGCACGCCCAGCGCGTACAAATCGGTGCGATGGTCAATCGCCGCGCCCTCAATTTGCTCCGGGGCAAGATACAACGGGCTTAACAGCAGCAACGGCGCGCTGAGCAGATTTCGCCCCTCATCCAACCGCCCCAACCCGAACCCGCTCACCCGCGCGCCCTCTGCGGAGAGGAAGATATTTTGCGGTTTCAAATCGCCATGCACAATGTTGGCGCTGTGCGCGTGCGCCAGCGCAGCGGTAATTTGGAAGACCAATTGTGTCGCCGCTTCCGTCGCCATCGGCTTCGGCTCTTCATCCAACCGGACTTGAAGCGGGTCGCCGGTTTCAAATTCTTCCACCAGAAAAGTGTATTTTTCAGTCCGGATGCAATCAAGCACGCCGGTGATATTCGGGTGCGACAGCGACAGCAGCGGGCGCGCCATCTGCATGAATTTCTCGGTGGTCTCCGCGCTGAAAAACGGCGACAGAATTTTCAGCGCGACGGTTTTCCCGGTGTGCATATCGGTAGCTTTAACCGCAATGCCCAGCGGACTTTCGCCCATTTTTCGCTCGATGCGGTAGCGGTCGTTGATGAGTTGTCCGGGCAAATTCAACGCCTCTCTGGTTTGCACCGCCACCAGCGCCGATTCGATGGACGGGTAGATGGCAAAAATGCTCTGATACCCGCTCAGCTTGATAATTTCGCGGGTGCTGCGCGACGGATTCGCCAGCACAATCTGATTGCCGCCCTGCTTGCGGTGCAGGGTGAGCAACGCCTTCAACCCCGCCACCGACAGCGTTTCAATTTGCGACAAATCAATGATGGGCGTGGAATGTGTGCCCTGCGCCGAAAGTTGTTTCAGTTTCTTTTCAAGCTGGACAACACTTTGCTGGCTGAACATACTGGAGGGGGTCAGCACAGCGGCATCCGTTTCAGAGATCATCTGCATTTCCACCAACCCCGGCGGCGCCAAATCAATGGTCAGCCCTTCATACGCCACAATAATTTTACAGGGCGATTGCGCGCTATCCTGCGCCTGATACACTTCGGCGGTTTTTTGTATCTGCATCAAATCCGCATCGGAATAGGTGGGGTCATGATGGAACAACAGCAGGCGTTTCACCCCGGCGGCGCGCGCCAAATCCACGCCAATCATCGCCGAGCTATGCCCCCAATCAACTTTTTGCCACGCTTCTTTGAGGGTATATTGCGCGTCAAACAACAGCAAATCGGCATCTTTGAAAAATTGCAGATACGGTTGAATGCTGGCGCTATCGAGATTTTTGTATTCGGCATCGCTGGCGAACACAAAGGTGCTGTATTTGTCCTCAAAACGGTAACTGTACGCCACCCCCGGATGGGCATTGGGGATGGTGTTGATGCGCAGCGGACCCACCGTGAACGGTACACCAACCTCCACCTGAATGAATTCCCGCTCCGCCCGCATATAATCCAAAGAAACGGGGAAGGTCAGCGGGCGCTGCTGGTCAACCAATGCCGTGCGCACATCATGTATGCTGTAAAAATTGATTTTGTTGCCGGGAATAAACGCGGGCGCGAAAAACGGAAACCCTTGAATATGGTCCCAATGGGGATGGCTGAAGAAAATGTGGATGACACCTTCCCCGCGCCCGCACGGACCCTTCATCAAAGCCAAGCCCAACTCGCGGATGCCCGAACCGGCATCCATGATGAAAAATTCACGCCCGGCATCAATTTCCACGCAGGCGGTATTGCCGCCCGCCGTGCCGCGCATCAACGGCGGCAACGATTGAACATAAGCATGGACTGCCGCTTCATCGGTGGTATCAATGGGCGGCATTTGTAAAATCGCCCGGGTGATTTTGTCTTCTATGGCATCAGGCTTTAGGGGAGAGGGGATGGAACCGCGCGCACCCCAAATTCGTATTTTCATATTGATAGCGTCTTGGCTAATCTCCGGTTGGCTTCATTAAATTGTAGCATGACTCCCGGCATAACTCAACGGGATTTTTGGGTGATGCACGGCTGTTGCAAAGTAAATTTTAAGGTTGCCGGTTTTCATGATTTCACGCCGCAGAGGCGATTTGCGAGCCGCTCTTACGCACTTTCTTCCGGTTTTAACGAAAATCGGTGGCGTTGTAGGGGCACGCTGCAGCGTGCCCCTACATTTCCTGCGCAAAGTATTGTTTGTCAAGCGACTTTGCAACAGCCCTGTTGGGTGATGATTGATTCAGCGCAATTGGGCTACTTTTTCCATGAATGCTCGCACGCGCCCCGCATCCAATGGGCTGCTCCAGCGTCCATCGGTTTTGAAGGTTGAGCCGACAATCAGCGCGTCGGCGACGGGCAAAAAGCGGTGAACATTCTCCACCGTAACACCCGACCCCACCAGCACGGGAATTTCGACGGCGGCTTGCACCTGCGCCACATCGTCCACTTCGGCGGGCTGTCCGGTTGCCGCGCCGGTCACAATCACCCCGTCGCTGAGAAAGAATTCGGCGGCGTGGGCGGTCTCCGCCAGCGATACATCGGCGGTGAGGGCGTGCGCGCTGTGCTTCTTTTTTATATCGGTGAGAATCAAAATATCTTTAGCCTCAATTTGGCGGCGATAACGCAACAATGCGCCCGCATCGGCGTTGATGATACCTTCATCGGCGGTATGGGCGAAAACAAATCCTTCCGCGCGAATGAAATCGAGTTGCGCCGCCAGTGCCACCGCCAGCGCGGCATCATTCGCCCCGGCTAAAATTTGGATGCCACAACGCAAGCCGGATGTTTGTTTCACCGCCTGCCCCACCACCGTCATCGCCGCCACAATTTCCGGTCCCACCCGCCGGTTCAGGTAGGGGATATCGTGCATATTTTCAATCGCCAGCACGTCGATTCCCGCCGCCGTATAAATTTCCGCTTCCGTCACGGCTTTGTCCACCACCTGCGCCAGCGACCCGCCGTAATTCGGCGTGCCGGGCAATGCCCCCACATGAATCATCCCGATGATGGCTTTACTGTTTTTCAGAAAATTTTGCATTCTCTTCGCTCCTATTTTCGCAAAGTCCGACGTTTATCCTACGATTACCATACGGTTATCGTCAAAACTTGGGGGATAATTCCCTTTTTTCTCCACTGCTATCCACAAATTAACAGAGGTTATCCACAGGTTTTTGCATTTTTTCGCTTTTTTTACTAAAATGGTTGCATTAATTCTCACATAATCCTCATCTCATTATATGGAAACGACCTTTAAAGTCATATAGGCATATTCGCTTAAGAGATTTTGCGCAGATTTCGGGCTATGTTATAATCGCACGCTATGACAACACATACGCAAGTAAAGCAAAACTCAGATTATCAACTCCCATCATCCTTCTCTAGATATATCAGTATCCTTTTAACATTGCTGTTCCTGCTCGCCGGAGTATTCATCGGATATTTACTCTATAACTCGGTGAAAGAAACGGTTGCGACGATAGAAGTACCCAACCTGCCCTACATTGATATTTCACTCCCCTCCGCCGGCGAGGGCAACAGCCCGACCATCGGTGTCATTCCCCAGCGCGGCGGCGAAATTCCCGTCACCGGCATCACCGGTGTTCCCCTACCCGACTACAAACAAAAACAGCGCGTCAACATCCTGTTGCTGGGCATTGACAAACGCCCGGATGAACAGTACGCCCGCACCGATACTATGATTTTGGTCACCATTGACCCGGAAAATAAAACCGCCGGAATGCTCTCCATCCCGCGTGACGTGTGGCTGGAAATACCGGGCTACTACGATTCCCGCATCAACACCGCCTATTATCTGGGCGAAAAAGACGGCTATCCCGGTGGCGGCGCGGCACTGGCGATGAAAACCGTTCAGCATAATTTTGGCGTCCCCGTTCATTTTTACGTGGAAGTTGATTTCGACGGTTTCCGCAAAATCGTGGACACCCTCGGCGGGCTGGACATCAACGTTCCCAAACCGTTGAACGACCCGACCTTCCCCAGCGAAGATTACGGCTACGACCCCTTCTACATGGACGCGGGATTGCAGCATATGGACGGCGCAACGGCGTTGAAATACGCCCGCACCCGTCACGTTGATTCGGACTTCGGGCGCGCGGAACGCCAACAGCAAGTGTTGATGGCAATCAAAGACAAAGCCCTGCAATTGGATTTGCTGCCCAAAGTCCCCGAACTGTGGACAACCATGGCAGGCACGGTGAAAACCGACCTGCAACTGGTGGATATTCTGGAACTGGCGAACATCGCGCCGGAAATTAAACCGGAAAATATCGAAAGTGTGGTGCTCGGTTCCGATTACACCGTCAATTACATCACCGATGCCGGGGCAATGGTATTGTTGCCGCTCCGCGAAAAAATTCAGCCGGTGATTGACCGCATGTTTGCCGAGGTGAAAGCCGACGAACCCTCGCAAGCGGAAATCATCGCCGCGCAAGCCGCACAAGCCACCCAAACCGCCGAACTTCAGGCACAGCAACAACAGCGCGAAGAATTGCGGGCACAGCTCGCCGCGGAAGGGGCGAAAATCGTCATCCAAAACGGAACCCCCTACGAAGGGCTGGACGCTCAAACCGCGCTCTTCCTGAAAGACCAGGGTTTTGACATCGCGCAATTCGGACCCGCAGACACCACCGATTACCCCCGCACGGTCATTGTCGTCTATAGCGACAAAGAATATACGCTGGGAACGCTGGTCAATTTCTTCAACGTCGCCCCGGAAAACATCCGGCGCAGCGCCAACCCCCAAAGTGATGTGGACATCCGCATCATTGTCGGCGCGGATTTTGAACCGCCGAAAAATTCACCGCAATCATCGCTGATTCTCAAATAATCAACGACATTAATCGCCATTAAAAAAGGACAGCCAATCATCTGTTGGCTGTCCTTTTTCTGATTCTTTGGGAATTCAGGGGGTCTGTCATTGCGAGCGAAGCGAAGTTGAAAATGCCCGAAGGGTGCAATCTCCGCTAATGTTCACAGAGATTGCTTACCCCGCCGGGGCACAGGTCGGCGCAAAAAACGCGCCTCGCAATGACATTTTATAAATTCCCCCGGATGCCGATTGAACCAAAACAATTCATCTCTATGTGAAAAACACCCTCGGAACAATTACAGAACACAGGCATGATACACTATCCCATAACGCAATGTGTCACAGATGGAATCTATACCAATGGAGGT
>JAJRSQ010000295.1 GCA_024278725.1 Chloroflexota bacterium | reverse complement strand
TGCGGGCTTGCGCCGCTTGATGCGCGTTTGTGCGGAACGCCATCCGCAAGTAAAATGGAAGCATCTTTCAATGGGGATGACCGGCGATTTTGAAATTGCCGTGGAAGAGGGCGCCACCATCGTGCGGGTGGGACGCGCCATTTTCGGAGAAAGAGCGTGAAAAGGTGAGGTTTGCCGCGCTGAAACCTGAAACTTGAAACTTGGAACTGAGATTATGCTGGAAAATAAACGCATCGCCTTCATCGGCAGCGGAACCATCGCTCAGGCGATGATTGCCGGGCTGGTGAACCAAAATCTGGTTGACCCCCAACACATTGTTGCCAGCGGTCCGCGCAAATCGCGCGGGGAGCAACTGACCAAACGGTACGGCATTCGCCATACCACCAAAAATGCAAACGCCGTTCAGCGCGCCGATATTGTGGTGCTGTCCATCAAACCGCAGGTGATACCGGAAGTGCTGGAGGAACTGCACGAAAAGATTCAGCCGCACGCGCTGGTCATTTCCGTGGCGGCGGGCGTGCCGGTCAAAAAAATCACCGACGGCTTGAACCATCCCACGGTGGTGCGGGTGATGCCCAACACCCCCGTGCGGGTGGGCAAAGGGATGTCGGTGTGGATGGCGACGGAGAGCGTCTCGGAGGCGCAGAAAGCCGAAGCGGGCGCAATTTTCCAATCGCTGGGGAAAGAAATTTTTGTCGGGCACGAATATTATCTCGATATGGCGACCGCCCTTTCGGGGAGCGGACCCGCGTATGTCTTCCTGTTCATCGAAGCGTTGGTGGATGCGGGGGTGCATATGGGTTTCTCCCGCAAAGTTGCCGAAGAGTTGGTACTGCAAACCATGGAAGGTGCGGTGGAATTTGCCCGCCAGCACCAGCGCCATCCCGCCGAGTTGCGAAATATGGTCACCTCGCCGGGGGGCACCACCGCCGACGCGCTGTATCAGTTGGAAAAAGGCGGATTCCGGACTATAACATCAAAAGCGGTTTTTGCCGCGTATCAAAAATCGAAAAAGCTAGGGGGAAATCAATCGTGAGCGCCATCGCCAACATATTAATCATCCTTTTAAATATCCTGCAATGGGCAATTCTCATTCGGGTGCTGCTATCATGGCTGCCAATGGCGGGCATCCGGTTGGATCCGTACAATCCCGTCATCAAAATTCTGTATGACATCACCGACCCGATTCTGGTTCCGTTGCGGCGATTCACCACCTTCGGCATGATGGATTTAAGCCCGATTGTGGCATTCCTGATTATCGGCTTCTTCATTTCCATTTTAGGTGGCTTTTAGCGGAACGGAGAGATACCATGCCCATACACAAATTTGAAATTACCAATGCGGAAGGTGGCACGGCGCTGTTGGTACAAGTGACGCCCAAAGCCCGGCAGAACAAAATCACCGGGAAAGATAAAGACATCGTGTACGTTTCGCTCACCTCGGCGGCGGAGCAAAGTGCGGTGGATGATGATTTGCAGAAATTCATCGCCAAAAAACTGGGCATCAATCGCGGCAAAGTCGCGGTGACATCGGGAAAATCAGTCGAAAAAAAGATTGTCATCATCATGGGGCTGATGCCGGAAGTCGTTGAATCGAAACTGCTTGCCTCGCCCTGACGGCTGCCAGTGGACAATAAAAAACAGATATGCTACACTATCGTAAAGCAATTGCGGTATAGCCACGAATAAATGAGGGAATATGACGAGCAAAGATATTCTGTGCATTGATGATGATGTCGGCATCATCGAACTGGTGCAGTTGATAATGCAGCGCGACGGCTATTCCATCCGTGGGGCGGCAAGCGGCAATGAAGGGCTGGCAGCCATGCGCGAGTCTTTGCCCGATATTGTTTTGCTGGACATCATGATGCCGGAAATGGACGGTTGGGAAACCTACAAGCGCATCAAAGATGATGACCGGCTCAAAGACATCCCGGTGATAATCTTAACCGCGCGCAACAGTTCTTTTGAGGAAGTCATTGCTCGTGAACGCGCCGGCGTGGATGACTATATTACCAAGCCGTTCACCCCGAAGGAATTGCGAGAGCGCATCAAACGGGTGTTGACCCCCGCCGAACAATCGAGCGCAGAAATATAAACGAGGCTGGATGATGATAACAAATGGCAATTATCATGTACTGTGCATAGAAGATGAGCCGGATATGATTGAATTAATCCGGCTGATATTGGAGCCGCACGGCTTCAAAGTATCGGGGGCACTGGGGGGCAAAGAAGGGCTTGATTTTCTGACCAGCGACGTCCCCGATTTGATTCTGCTTGATTTGATGATGCCCGATATGGACGGTTGGGATGTCTATAAAATGGTGAAATCTGACCCGGCATTGGCGAATATCCCCGTGATTGTGGTGACCGCCAAAGCCCAGAGTATTGACAAAGTGCTGGGGCTGCACATCGCCAAAGTTGAAGATTATGTGACCAAACCATTCTCGCCGGATGATCTGGTGTCCAGTATTTCGCGCGTTTTGGGTGACGGGAGTGTGATACGCCCGGCGTAAAGAGGGGTAGCGTTTTTGCGATAATGTGGGGTCATCTGTATAATTATCGCTTGTGTAAATAGTTGTGCGTTACCATATCACATTCCAAAAAGAGAGAGTAGCAGTATGCCAAAGCGAACATACCAACCCAAAAAACGTCGTCGAGCGCGAGTGCACGGTTTTCGCGCCAGAATGTATACCACCGGTGGACGCAAAGTCTTGAAAGCACGTCGAGCCAAAGGGCGCAGCTCATTGGCGGTGCAGCCGAATCACGCCAAAAAAATCAATTGGAACGCGGGATAGGGCGATTGTATTAATTGATGAAGCGCCTGTACCGGCTACGAAAAAACGCCGACATCCAACGGATACGGCGGGCAGGGCAATCGAAAGTCAATCGCCGGTTAGTTTTGATTATCCTGCCAAATCATCTAAAATGGAGCCGCTTTGGTTTTGCCGTTAGCAAGCGCATTGGGAATGCTGTTAAGCGCAATAAAATAAAACGGCAATTGCGCGAAGCGGCTCGTTTACGTCAAAAACACATTCCGCCGGGCTGGGACATCCTTTTCATCGCTCGTTCACCCATCGCCCGCGCCAACTACCGGCAAATAGAAGCCGCAATGGACGACTTATTGCGGCGGACGAAACTATATCAGACCAATACGCTCCCGAAAAATTCGACCGATAAAGTGTGAGAAAAGATTGTGAAATACCTACCCATGGCATTAATTCGGCTGTACCAGATGACCCTTTCACGCATCACGCCGCCGACTTGCCGATTTTACCCCACATGCTCCCATTACGGGTATGAGGCGTTCAAAGTGCACGGTTTTTGGCGCGGATTGTGGTTGACTGTGAAACGGGTGAGCCGATGCCATCCGTTCAACCCCGGCGGGTACGATCCCGTTCCGGAAAAATTTGAAGTTAAGTTAAAATACAGGAATTAAAGGTTTTTTTATGTGGCAAGCATTCGTTGATTTTATTGCAAATATTTTGGTATTCCTCAACACGGCAATTGCCGGCGCGGGGATTCCCTTCTCGTTCGGATTTGCAATTATTCTGTTTACCGTGCTGATTAAAGTTGTGACCTATCCGCTCAACAAAAAGCAGATGGAGTCCACCCGGGCGACGCAGGATTTGCAGCCCAAACTCAAAGAGTTGCAGAAAAAATACGCCAACGACAAAGAAAAACTGTCGCAGGCGCAAATGCAACTCTATAAAGAAGCCGGCGTGAATCCGTTGGGCGGATGTTTGCCCATGCTGGTGCAAATGCCGATTTGGTTTGCGCTCTATCGGGCAATTTATGGCATGGCAGGCTCCGAGAATGCCGCGTATTCGGCGGCAATCCATGCCCCCTTCTTCTGGATTCCCAGCCTCGCCGGTCCGGTCACTGACCGCGCCGCCGGGTTGACGTGGCTCTATCCGTTTGTGAACGGCGCGCCCCCCGTCGGCTGGGTTGATGCAATCAGCTACCTGATTCTGCCCATTTTGCTGGTTGTATCGCAACTGTACACCCAAAAAATGATGTCCCCGCAATCCAGCGACCCCAACCAAAAAGCGATGGGGCAAGCGATGATGCTGATGCCGCTGATGTTCGGCTATTTTGCCCTCGTCGTGCCCTCCGGGTTGACATTATACTGGTTCACCAATAATATTTTAAGTGTGGCGCAACAATGGTGGATCAACCGCTCCATGGATATGAAACAAGCGCATGCGAAAGATGCAGCCAAACAAAACGGCAACACAGCACCTAAACCGGCTAAACTTAAAGATGCAGACACATTACCGCCTGCCGACCCCACCGAAGCCGCCGAGGCTAAGTCAAATGGTGATGGCGCCGATACGGGCGAGAATACACAGGTAGAAAACGATGAACAGTATCGACCAAAAGCAAGTCGTCCCAAATCAAAACGCAAGCGTAAAAAGTAGTGGCAAAACGGTAGATGATGCAATCGCCAATGGGTTATCCGCATTAAACACCACCAAAGACCGAGTTGATATTGAGATTGTAAAAGAAGGCAGTCGGGGAATTTTGGGCATTGGCGCAGAAGATGCGGAAGTGGTGCTGACCCTCAGACCGGAGCCGGAACCCGAAACACCGGCAGACGCCGAACCGACGCCGGAAACGTCCGTTGCCGAAGCCGCTTCGGAGAGCGATACCGGCGAATTCGACCCGGAATTGGTTCAACGCGCGGAACAGGTGTTGCGTGATTTGATGGAAAAAATGGGCATCGACGCGACCATTTCGTCGCGCATTGGTA
>JAJRSQ010000294.1 GCA_024278725.1 Chloroflexota bacterium | reverse complement strand
GGCTTGCCGGTTGCGCAATTTTGGACGCTCGATACCCAACGCCACGGCTTGAGAATTGATGCGTTCGGTGGCGGAACGCTCTTTGTAAATTTCTTTGTAACGGTCGCTTTCTCGGTCAAGGCGGAATATATCTTATGTTACGTCCACCCCTCCTTTTTTGTCACTTATTCCGGCGGGGAGAAACTGTATGCCAATGATATTGTATTGGTTACCGGAGAAATCATCGACACCGCCTATGAATACCCCAACTCGTATGGCAGCCGGCAATATGGCGTGGTCGTCCGCGCCGATGAAGTGGTTGTGCTGAATAAACCCACACCGTAATTTTTCCAAAACTATACCGACCGTGTGATTCGGGTGTCGCACGGTCGGTTTTTTTGCGCGTGTTTCCGGCGGTTTTTCAACGGTGGCTCAATGGCGTATGATGGAGACAACCGGAATCAATCTCCGTGCACATCTGTTTCTCACCCGAATTTTCAGCGCACGGCGTGCTTTCATCGCCAAAGTTTGCTATACTACCCATAAGATCATCCAAAGGGGGAAATCACATTATGCCGTATCTCAAAGTCAACGACATCAATTTATTTTACGAAAGTACCGGCGAGGGCGCGCCCGTCCTTTTCCTGCACGGGTTGGGTTCCGGCACCCGCGATTGGGAGTGGCAAGTGCCCTACTTCGCCCGGTTTTATCGCGTCATCACCGTAGACGCACGTGGGCATGGACAATCGGACAAGCCCGCCGACCCCTACAGCGTCCCCCTCTTCGCCGCCGACATCATCGCCTTCATTCGCGCGCTGAATATCGCGCCGGTGCATCTGGTCGGCATTTCGATGGGCGGCATGATTGCCCTGCAAATCGGCGCGGATGCCCCCGAACTGCTCAAGTCGATGGTGGTGGTGAACAGCAATCCGGCATTGCGCATTCAAACACCGAAAGAAAAACTGATGCTGGCGCAACGGCTGTTGATTGTGAATCTACTGGGTATGCGTCGAATGGGGGTATTTCTGGGCAAGCGGTTGTTCCCGCTGCCGGAACAGACTTCCCTGCGCCAAATCTTCGCCGACCGTTGGGCGGAGAATGACAAACGCGCCTATTTGAATGCACTGCGGGGACTGGTCAATTGGGACGTGACCGACCGCCTGCCGCGAATCACCTGCCCGGTGCTGGTTGTCGCCGCCGAGAACGATTACACCCCCCTCGCCGAAAAACGAGCATACACCGCGAAGTTGCCCCGCGCCGAATTGGTCGTCGTGCCGGATGCCCATCACGCCACCCCGGCGGAAAAACCGGACGTTTTCAATGAAATTGTCCATGCGTTTCTGAAACAACACGTTTAAACCGAACTTATCATCCCGTCAAATTGTAACCTTTTGGCGATGTGTGCGTCTAAACAGCACACATCTCAAAAGGAGTTTTTTATGCGCTTCCCCCCAAAAACAACATGGACGGCTTTCGGGCTGTTGCTGATTCTCTCGCTGGTGCTGGCGGCGTGCGGCTCATCGCCCGCGCCCCCGGCTGCCGTCGCGCCGACGGCTGACCCCACGGCGACCCTCGCCCCCGCCGATGCGGCGGCAATGGCGCAACCTTCTTCCCCCGCCGATGCCCGCATCCGCCCGCTGGAAGAAATCACCGGCGATGCGCCGCCCCGGCTGGAGGACATCACCCCCACCGATGCAGTGCTGGTTTTCAATTCCGAAATTCCGCTGGCGTGCGCCATCGTCTACGGCGAAACCACCGATTACGGCATGCTGACCCTCGACCGGGATATGGCGGGCGGCGCGCATACCGACCATCGTCCGTTGATGGCGAATCTGAAACCGGACACAGTTTATCACTATCGGCTGCAAGGCTCGGCGGAGGATGGCACCATTTATATGAGCGACGATATGACCTTCCGCACGCCCCCCGCCCCGGAAAGCACCGAAATCAATCTCGCCTCGATGGAAGCGGGCGCAAAAGTGATTGCCGTGAGCAGCAATTACGGCGGGGCGGCGAATGATGCCACCTGGGGCGCGAACGGCGCACTCGACGGCAACCGCAGCACGGAATGGTCATCCAACGGGGATGGCGACAATGCGTTCATCGAAATTGCGCTGGCAAAAAAATCGCGCATCAACGCCATAGAGGTGTGGACGCGCTCGATGAGCAACAATACCGCGCAAATTTTCAAATTCACCGTCACCACCGACGGCGGCGAGGTGCTGGGACCCTTTGAATTGCCCGACGCCGGGAAACCGTATCGCTTTGATGTGGACGTGGAAGCCTCAACCCTGCGGCTGGACGTGATGGCGAGCAACGGCGGCAACACCGGCTTGGTGGAATTCGCCGCCTACGGCTCGCCGGTGGAATAAAACGTGAAACGTGAGGCGTGAAAACGTGATATTCTCATGCCTCACGTTTCACGCATCACGTTGCAAATCATCAATCTTCGATGCCAGGGTGTCAATATAGCGGTTGAGTTTATCCAGCTCATCGCGGGTGGGGATGCCCCGATGGGTCAACGCTTTGCGCAGGTGTTCCTCCAGCGGCAACGGCGAGGAGAGCTTCTTCCCCTGCGCCAGCAATTTTTGCACCAGCCGCTCGCCCTCTTCCGCGTCAATATCGCCATTCTCC
>JAJRSQ010000293.1 GCA_024278725.1 Chloroflexota bacterium | reverse complement strand
TCGGCGGTTGTGCCCGCGCTGACGGACGCTTGGGGGCTGACGGCGGGCGGACGGGCGTGGCTCACCATGTCGGTGCAGGTGGGATTCGTGGTCGGCGCGCTGGGGTCGGCGATTTTCAATTTGGCGGACAGGTTGCCCTCGTGCCGGTTGTTCGCGGCGGCGGCGATTGCGGCGGGGGTGGCAACCGCGCTGATTCCCCTCGCCGCCTCCGGGCTGGCGCCGGCACTGGTGCTTCGGTTTTTGACGGGTGTTTTTCTGGCGGGCGTGTATCCGGTCGGCATGAAAATTATGGCGACGTGGACGCGCGAAGACCGGGGATTGGGCATTGGGATGCTGGTGGGCGCGCTGACGGTGGGGAGCGCCGCGCCGCACCTGCTGAATGTGTTCGGCACGGTGGAAAATTGGCGGTTTGTACTCTATCTCGCGGCGGGACTGGCGATTGCCGGGGGCGTCATCGCCGCCCTTTTTGTGGATGAAGGTCCGTATCGCAGTAAAACGCCGCCGTTCAATTGGCGGTTCATCGTGCAGATTTCGCGGCAGCGGGAGACGGTGCTGGCGAATTTGGGTTATTTGGGGCATATGTGGGAATTGTATGCGATGTGGGCGTGGGTGCCGATTTTTCTGCTGGCGAGTTTTGCCGCGTCGGGGGTGAGCGCAGCGTGGGCGAGCCTGACTGCGTTCGGCGTGATTGCCATCGGCGGGTTGGGGAGTGTGCTGGCGGGACGGCTGGCAGACCGGTTCGGACGCACCACGGTCACCATCGGCTCAATGGCGGTGAGCGGGACGATTGCGGTGCTGGTGGGGCAGTTTTTCGGCGGCAATCCGTGGTTGCTGGCAGCGTTGACGCTGCTGTGGGGGTTCGCGGTGGTGGCGGATTCGGCGCAGTTTTCGGCGTGCGTCAGCGAGTTGAGTCACCCGCAATATATCGGCACGGCGCTGACGGTGCAGACGAGTCTCGGTTTTTTGCTGACGCTCATCACCATCCGGCTGATTCCCACGCTGGAGCAGTGGGTCGGTTGGGAATGGGCATTCGCGTTTCTGGCGCTGGGTCCCGCGGTGGGGATATGGGCAATGGCGACGCTGCGCCGTTCACCCGCGGCGGCGAAACTCGCCGGTGGGCAGGGGTGAGGCAAGTTACGAATGACGCGAATGTATTGCGTGCTGCGTGTTGTCTGATTGTGAGATTGGTTATTGGAGATTTGTCATTCGCCGTTCGTCGTTCGTTACTCGTCACGCCGATAGACTTCCAGCCCGTCAGCGTCGAGCAGGACGGCGGGGTCGGGGTTGCTGTTGCTCCAGATGCTTTCCGAGAATCCGCAGTTGATGCCGCCCTGTGCCGCGTCGGATGCGCGCGCCCACACCCGCACCGAGCCGCCGCCGGGGAGCGTGCCCCGCAGGGGGCATCGCTGGTTCCCCCGTTCGGAAACCAGCGTCCAGCCGTCGAGGGTCTGAGCGGTGGCTTGCGGGTTTCGCAGTTCCACAAATTCCGCCACCGGGTCAACCGTGCTGATGACCACCCGCCCGTAATTCCCCCAGATGCCGCGTCCTGCCGCTTGCGCCTCTTTCTGCACCGCCAGAAAACGGTCAACATATTTCACATCCGGCGGGAAGGTGGCAACGTGTGCCATCCCCTGCCGCAGCAGTTCTTCATTCACCATCACGCCGTCCACGTAAACATAGCGCAGCAACCGCCCGTATCTATCGGTTTCGCTGACATCTTTTTCGAGCTGAACCGTCTTTCCTTCCACCAGCGCGCGGTTGGCGGCGGTTGCTTCCGCGCCGAACGGCTCCGCGCCGCCGGGGGAGTGTTCGGTTTCGGGGGTGTTGATGAGGGTGTATCGCACCCGGTATTTCTGCCCGAAGAGCATGACGTCAATTGTGTCGCCGTCAATCACCGCCACCACTTCCGCCGATTGCAGGTTGTCGGGGGGTGGCGGGGATGGGATTTCGGCGGGGGCGCAGGCGGCGAGCGCGGTCATCAATATGGCAAATAGAATGAATTTGAGGCGAAGGTGAGTCATTGAATCTCCGATGCGGTGAGTGGGTAAAAAAAGTGCCACACCCGTGGATGTGGCACTCTTGGCTGGCGGACAGGGATTCGAACCCCGATCGACAGAACCAAAATCTGTTGTCCTACCATTAGACGATCCGCCATCGCCAAATGCAGGCAAGAGTATAGCATTCTGATGTAAATTCGTCAAATTCGGGGGATTATGAGAATCCCTTTTCGTGCGTTACAATGACGCTATTGACCCAACTGCTCAAGGAGAGAATCATGTTGAAACCCAGACAATCCGTTCCCCAATTAACCGTAACCACTGTGCCGGGCGAGGCGTGGTCGCTGTATGACCAGACCGCCGAAAATTTCATCATGCTGGCGTTTTATCGCGGGTTGCATTGCCCCATTTGCAAACGCTATTTGTCCGATTTGAACCGCAAAGTGGCGGAATTTGAAAAGCGCGGCGTCACGGTTTTGGCGCTCAGCAGCGACACCGAAGCGCGCGCCCGGCAAACAAAAGCCGAGTGGGGGCTGGACAACGTCCCCCTCGCGTATGGCTTGCCCATTGAAACTGCCCGCGAATGGGGGCTGTACATTTCCACCGGGCGCGGCAAAACGTCAATGGGGGTGGAAGAGCCGGACATTTTCAGCGAGCCGGGGCTGTTTTTGGTGCGCCCGGATATGACGCTGTACGCCTCAATTGTGCAGACGATGCCCTTCGCCCGCCCCTATTTTGCGGAAGTGCTTTCCGCGTTGGATTACATTTTGAAAAACGATTATCCCGCTCGCGGGCAGGCGTGATTGTGCGGTTTTATCGGGGTGTGATACACTGCGCCTCAAATTTAATCAGAGAGATAACGGTATGAAAAAAGGATTCTGGCTCGCGGTTGGGGCGTATAGTTTGTGGGGACTTTTCCCCTTGTACTGGAAACAATTGCATAATGTGTTTGCGCTGGAAGTTGTGGCGCATCGCGTGATTTGGTCGCTGGTATTTTTGCTCGGGGTGGTTGTGGTTTCCCGCCGTTTCCGGCAAATTTCCGGGCATCTGCGGCAACGGCGCGTGGTGCTGATTTACACGATTTCGGCGGTGCTGTTGAGCATTAATTGGCTCACCTATATTTGGGGGGTGAATGCGGGCTATGTGGTGGAAACCAGTTTGGGATATTTCATCAACCCGCTGATGAGCGTGTTGCTGGGGGTGATTTTCTTCAAAGAGCGGTTGCGGGTGTTGCAGTGGGTCGCCATCGCCCTAGCGGCATTGGGGGTGATATATCTGACGGTGCGCTACGGGCAACTTCCGTGGATTGCGCTGGTGCTGGCGACATCATTCGGCACATACGGGCTGATAAAAAAGCTCGCCCCGCTTGATGCGCTGGCGGGGCAGACGCTGGAAATGATGGTGCTGGTCATTCCGGCAATCATCTTCGTGCTGTATTCCGAAGTGACGGTGGGGAGCGGATTTTTCCACGCGGGGGGAATGACGACGCTGCTGCTGATGATGGGCGGGGTGGTCACCGCGATTCCGTTGCTGATGTTTGCGGCGGCGGCGCGGCGCATCCCGTTGTCGCTGGTGGGAATTTTGCAGTACATCGCGCCGACCCTCCAATTTTCAATTGGGGTGTGGGTGTACGGCGAAGATTTTTCGATGACGCGGGTGATAGGTTTCAGCATCATCTGGCTGGCGCTGATAATTTACACCGTGGAAGGATTGGTGGTGCGCCACCGGCGAAAAACCGTCGTTCCCGCGCCCGGATTGCTTTAAAATTATTTTGGGATGGATAGCCGGTAGCCCACGCCATACACGGTTTCGATGTAATAATGGCTGGTGAGTTTGCTCAACTTCGCCCGTAAATTGCGAATGTGAACATCAATGCTGCGCGGGGAAATTTTGGGAGAGATGGGTTGAATCTCCGCCAGCAAATCGGGGCGGGAAATGGCTTTCCCGGTGGCAAGAATCAACGTTTTCAGCAGGTGAAATTCAATGGGCGTGAGCTGCACCGGGAGGTCATTCACGTACACCGCGTACCGACCGGGGTCAAGCAGAATGTTGCCCGCGCGGAGGATTTCGGTGGAATGGGGGAAGTTGAGGGCGCGCCGGTGTACCGTGTTGATGCGCGCGGTCAGTTCGCGGATGCCCACCGGCATGATGACGTAATCGTCGGCGCTCAGCGATACCCCCGCCACTTCGCCGCTCTCATCGTCGCTGGTGGTCAGCAGCAATATGGGCGCGCGGACTTCTGCACGCATGGCGCTGAATAGCGTGTCAATCTCTTCTTCCAGCCCCAAAATATTAACCACAACCACATCCACCGTTTCACGGCGGGCAATGGATGCGCCCTCACGCCCGTTTGCGGCAGAAAAAATCTGTAGCGCCCGGGCTTCCAGTCCGCTTTTTAATAGCTGGCGTAGTTTAAGGTCACGCACAATGAGTAAAACAGTCTTCACTGCAAAACTCCCGCATCATTTTTTTTCTCGACCGCGCAATGAATGCTCGTCGGTTTTTCCTCCGCTCGATTTTATCAAAAATGGACACACTTTCGTAACACAAATCACAAAAAAAGTTGTGGAGAGAGTATAAACAGTTTTGTGGCTGAAATCAACTTTTGTGACGGTCAAGGGTTGCTGTATGGCACAAACCCCAATATCGTTTCCGGATATTTGTCGGTGACCAGCAGAAAACCCCGGTCATCGAGGCGGGCAATCCCTTCCCAATTCCGAAGTTCGGCATCCGGCAGCACCAACTGAACTGGCGGCGCATCCGTGCGGATGATGCCCGTTTCCGACATGCGAAATTGCACCAACCGTTCCACCCCTTCTTGCGCGGCGTGCGTTGCCCCCTGTCCGTATCGCGCGGCGATGGGGTCGGGAGCGGGGTTTACCTTCTTCAGGTCGCCCGGAAAAAGATAGTTGATGACCCAAAAATCGCCATTGGCATCCGGCGCGGTTGCATCGGTGACGCGGTATTCAATGTTGGGGAACGGCAGCGTCCCGTCGGGGTTGCCATTTTCATCAAACAGATGGACAACCGGCGACGGGTTGACATTTTCGCCGTTGGCTTCATACAGCGTGCCGACCCCATTCGGAGTGATGAAAATGGTTTCGTCGCTGAAGTTGCTGATTTTCGCCTGCGGCGGAATATTGCGCAGGGTGGCGGCATCCAGCGTCAACGCCGACAAATCCGCCGCCATCGTGCCGCGCACCAAATGCCCCATCATCCCCGCATCGGGTTTCGCCTCAATGGTCAGAAAGGCATTGTTGCCGTCGAAGGCAATCGCTTCGTACCCCTCATATCCCGATACCCCCCAGCGCACATCGGGGGCAATTACCGGAATCGGGATGGGGTCTAATTCGCCGGTGAGGGTTCCATCCAGAAAAGCCAGAATATCCGCTTTGGGCAGGGCGAAAACCAGCCCGTCGCCGCGGGTGGTGCTGAAGGTGGGGTACTGCGGCAGCAAGATGAGGTAATCGCCGTACCATGTCATCCCGGAAAACTCGGCGCTGGATTTTGCGGCGGGTTGGGTGAGCGGAATGACCGTCACCGGCACTTCCGGCACGTTTTTTGGGGGCGGCGTCTGGGTGGGGGCGGGGGCGGGCGTGGGTGATGGCGGCGCGGTTGCCGTGAAGGTCGGCGCGGCGGTTGGGGGGGCGATGGTTGCCGTGCGGGTGGGCAGACTCGCTTGCGGGGTCGGTTGGGGTTGACACGCCGCCAGAGAAATCAGCGCGAAAAAAAGGGCAAGGGCGCGCATAGATTATGTTTTCCGAGCGAGGGCGGTATTGGCGGTCAGCTCATTCCACAGGTTGACATACGCCTGCGCGGCGGTGGAGCGAGGCGCAAACGCCGGAATCGGCTGGCGTTCATCTCCCATCCGTTCCACCAGTGAGAGGTACGGAATGGGTGTGTCCAGCATTCGGCGATATGTGTCTCGCATAGCGAGTTCGGTTTCGCGGTGCATATTTTTACGCCGGTCCACCATCGAAAAGAAGGCGAAGAGTTTCTTTTGCGAATAAGCCTCTTTTTTGAAGAAGCCGCGCAACTGCTCAAAAGCGCGCATGGAAAGGGTGGTGGGGATGACCGGCACGAGGATGGCATCGGCGGCGACGAAGATATTTTCCGCCACCAGATTAATGGTCGGGGGGCTGTCCAGCACAATCAGGTCGTATGTTTTTGCCAGCGGGGATAGCATTTTTTTCAATCGCTGCCGCGCTCGTTTCATATCGTTGATGGCGATGTCTAACCGGCGGAGGGAAAAAGCGGCGGGCAATAAATCCAGATTGTCGAAATCGGTGCCTTTGATGCTTTTTTCAAGGGCGCTGCCGCCGACGATGTATTTTTTCACGCCCACTTTCAGTTTGGGTTTCACCCGAAAGTAGAAAGTTGCCGCGCCTTGCGGGTCGAGGTCGCAAATGAGGGTGCGTTTCCCCTGTGCTGCCGCCAGATATGCCAGATTGACGGCGGCGGCGGTTTTGCCCACCCCGCCTTTGTTGCTGTACAGGGCTAAAATTGTCATGCGATGCCATCCTTTGAGGGTGCAAACAGTTTTTTGAACAACGCCTGATTTTTCGGGGCGGAGAATTTGGTGAAGATTGCCGCGAAATCCGCTTTCACGCGCGTTTTCTGCGCGTCAAACACGCCGATGAGCGCGCCGATGGCGAGCGTGGTCTCCGCAGACCACGGCGCTTTCGGCGGGTGGTGCAGCGCGGTGTTGAACAAAAATTCTTCCTGCACGCATACATCGTTGAATTCGCCCAAGTTGTCTTGCAGGATTTTCAGTTGTTTGATGAGCCGTTTCATGTCTTTCGGCGGGAAAAGGCTGGCGAAAAACTCAAGCAGGTAGCGCAGTTTTTTCGCCACCAGACGCAACTCGTGCAATTCGGCATCGTTGGGGTGTTTCAGCAGATGATTGCCCATCTTCACAATTTTTCGGTACTGACGGTGAATGCGCGTTTTTGCCAGCGTTTCAATGGGGAGCAGCGCATTTGCCGGGGTGGGGTCGATGGGCGCGTTCAAAAAAGCGTCCCAGCGTTCAATGATTTGCGGATAGCGTTCCCCGTTCAGTGTTGCCACCACCGTGGCGAGCGCATCGGTGCGTTGCGCCCGCAAATGGTTGAACAGCGGCTCGATGGCGGGGTGCATGTGCGGTGGGAGCATCTCCCGGTATGAATCCGCCGCCAATAAATACACATCCAAATCGCGCAGGGTGTTGGTCAGTTTGCCCAAAAACGAAAAATCCCGCTTGAATGCAGCGACATCATCGTCCGGGAAAACCGCCTTGATTTGGCTGAGCGCGGCGCGGGTGCGCCGTACCGACACGCGAAAATCGTGCAGAAATTCGGTGTCAATATCCTGCGCAATGTAGGGCTGATTGATGATGATGCCCGATAAAATCGCCTTCAGCAGGTGTTTGGTCGCTTCGGCGGCGGGCATGTTCGGCGTGAGTTGCACGGTGATTTTATTGCTGTATCCGCCGGGGGTTTTGCCGCAGGCGCGGATGAGGTCATCTCGCCAGTGCGCCGTCGCTTTTTCCGCGCCATGTTCGGTGAGGGCGCGGGTGAGGGCGCGGGTGGCTTTCGGGTATCCCCGAATGGGGCGGAGTGCCACCAGTCGCAGGGTGGGCGTATCGGGCAACTCCGGTTCGATGGTGTGTTCGATGAGGCGGACGGTGGTTTTTTGCAGGTCGTCCAGCACGCGGATTTCGGTGCGGGTTTCGCGGAAAGGAGCGACGGGCATCAGCGCGCGCATTTTGATGACCGGTTTCAGCGCGTCGGCGGCGTCGCCTGTTGATAGTTCCTCGAAGCGGAAGGGGGGCGGGGTGGGGACGGATTGCCGTTTCGGGAGGGCGTCGGGCGTGGTGAAGAGGGTGAGTGTGCCGTTGCGCCATTCGGCGTGCCAGCCGCGCGCGTGCAAACGCCAGTCGAAGGTGTCGAGCAGGGTGGTCGGGGTGGCGGCGCCGGGGGGCTGCTCGGCAAATGAAAATTCGGCGGCGTGCAAAATCTGCGCAATCGTGGTGTCCGCCGGTAGCCAAAATAGACTCGTATGGGAATCGGGCATAGGTTCATCCTTTGGTTAAAAACAGGGTGAGGGTAGTATAACATAAATTGTTAAGGAGAAAAAGCGAACGAGAAACTCACTCACGGCTGTTGCAAAGTAAAGTTTAAGGTTGCTGTTTTTCATGATTTCACGCCGCAGGGGCGATTTGCGAGCCGCTCTTACGCATTTTCATCCGGTTTTAACGAAAATCGGTGGCGTTGTAGGGGCACGCTGCAGCGTGCCCCTACATTTCCTGCGCAAAGTATTGTTTGTCAAGCGACTTTGCAACAGCC
>JAJRSQ010000292.1 GCA_024278725.1 Chloroflexota bacterium | reverse complement strand
TCCGCCGCCCATCCCACAGGTGACGAAAACCATGTCTGCGCCGTCAATGATGTTCGCCAAGTCATCGGCGGATTCTTCCGCGGCTTTTTTGCCGACTTCAGGGTCGCCGCCCGCGCCCAAACCGCGTGTAATTTTATCGCCGATGCGCATCCGCGTGGGGGCATTGCTGGCGAGCAATGCTTGCGCGTCGGTATTCACGGCGATGAAATCCACGCCGCGCACACCGGCATCAATCATCCGGTTGACGGCATTGGAGCCACCGCCGCCCACACCGATTACCTTGATTTTGGCTAAAGAATCCGGCTCCGCATTTGTTTTTCGATATGACATGATAACTGCCTCCTAAAATGGGTTTTTCCAGAGAAGCCGGAGAGTGAAAACCTGCAAACGCGAAGCGTGGTTCAAAGTTGGGTGCGCTCTCCAGCCCCATATTATCCGAGTATTTTTATGATTGCCCCGGCAGAAATGCTTGTTTCAGCCAGGAGAGAATCCGGTTTGACGATTTGGGCGGGCGTTGGCGCGGGCTGGGTTGTGAAAGATGGTCTTTTCCCCATTCCAGCAAGCCGATGCCGGTGGCGAATGCCGGTTCGTTCAGATTGTCAATCAGCCCCCGCAGGTTTTGCGGTTTGCCCACCCGAATGGGCATATTCAACACGTTGCGCCCCACATCTTTAATGCCCGCCAAATTTGCCGTACCGCCGCACAGAACCATCCCGGCGGGCAAAAGCCCGTCGTAGCCGCTCCGTTTAATTTCCTGCAAAATCAGCTCGAAAATTTCTTCGGTGCGGGCGTTGATGATTTCCGCCAAAAATTTCCGGTCAATTTGCTGTTGCCCGTCTTCGCCGAAGGTGGTCACATTCAGCATACCACCCTCGGTCAGTTTGGCGGGAAGGGCGTGCCCGTGCTTGATTTTGATTTCCTCTGCCACGTTGAAGGGGGTGTGCAGCCCCACCGCCACATCGTTGGTGATTTGCTGTCCGCCGGTGGGCAGGACGCTGGTGTGCCAGATGCTTCCTTCGATGAAAATGGCGATGTCGGTGGTTCCGCCGCCGATGTCCGCCAGCACCACCCCCATATCGCGCTCCATTTCGGTGAGTACGGCTTCGCCGGAGGCGAGGGGTTCCAGCACCAGCGCATCAATGTCCACCTGATTTTCCTGAATGCAGGCAACTAAATTGTTAATGGATGAGGTTGCGCCGGTCACGATGTGGGCTTCAACCTCCAACCGCTGGGCGAACATGCCGAGCGGGTCTTTCACGCCGTCATCGCCGTCAACGGTGAAGTTGCGCGGGATGATGTGCAGGATTTCGCGGTTGTCGGGCAGGTTCACCGCCCGCGCCGATTCGAGCACGCGGGTCACATCGGCGGGTTGGATGGCGCGATGTCCGCTGTTCAGCGCAATCACCCCGCGATTGTTGAGCGCGCTGATGTGCGACCCCGCCAGCCCGACATACGCGCTCTGAATGTCGTAGCCCGATGTATCCTCGGCTTGCATCAGCGATTCGGTGATGGCGGCGGTGGCGTCGTTGACATCCACCACCACCCCTTTGCGGATTCCGCGGGCGGGGGCGATGCCCACCCCGACGATGCGCAGGGTTTGCATGTCATCAATTTCCGCCACTAGGGTGCAGATTTTTGTTGTGCCGATGTCAATGCCGACAATTGTTGTTGATTCCATTATGTTTACCAATGTCGGGCGTCATACCAATATACATGGTAACTACTTTAGTCTACCACAATATATAGGCTTTGACAAGCCCGAACCCCACAAGATGTAGTACCGAGGTCTTAAGCTAGGGTATGTCGTAAAATGCATGCAACGGGTCGCGCACATCAATGTATGTCGGTGCGATGCCCTCTGCCAGTAATTTTTGCGCCAGGGCATCCGCCACGCGCAGTTTGGCGCTGATGTTGCTGTCGTCCTTCCCCAAATAAATTGACCACCCCTGTTCGTTGGGGTACAGCAGCCCGAGGTCGCGCTGGTAATATAGATGGTTGAGCGCCGGTTTGTAGCGGTACACCCGCTGCGCCGCGCGGATGATGCGCGGGTCGATTTGTTTGAGCGCTTGTCCGTCCACATCTTCAATTTGCAGTTCAATCCCCGTGGAGACGGCTTCCGTTTTGGCGGGCAAAAAGACCCCTTCCGCGTCCACCCAGAAAATCCGGTCACCCGACCGCCACAGCACTTGCGGCAGGCGTTCGTCCACGGTGATGCGCACCTGCGCGGGCAACTTTACCGACACCTCGACGTTTTTGATGTACTCCAGCGCTTCAATGTTGGCTTGCACGGTGCGCGGATTCACCCAGAAAATGGAGGTGCTGTCAATTCCCGCGGCTTGATAAATCTCTTCCGCCGAAACAACCTGATTGCCCCGGATGTCCGCGCCGTAAACGTAAAAAGTCGGTTGCCCGAAAAGCATGTAGATTGCCCACAGCCCGCCGAGAATCACCAGCACGCTGATGATGCGGGGCGAGATGACGCCATCCCACCGCCGACGGGTGGTGCGCGCGGGCGACAGGCGCAGGGGGGCGCTGGCGACGCGCGTTTCCAGCGTGTCGGTGTGGCTCAACCGCCGCGCCGACCGTCGCCGCCGTGTTTTCGCTTTGGGGGTATAGCGTACATCTCGTTGCCGACTCATGATGCCTCAGATACGTTGAAGGTGCTTTGATTCGCCATCCGCTCGGCGTGGCGTTCCAGCGCCAGCGCAATCAGACGGTCAATTAATTCGCTATAATCAATCCCGCCGGCTGCCCAAAGTTTGGGGTACATGCTGATTTCGGTGAAACCGGGCATAGCGTTCACTTCGTTCAAATAAATTTCGCCGCTTTGCCGGTCGAGCAGGAAATCCACCCGCGCCAGCCCCGCGCAATCGAGCGCCAGAAACGCTTCGATGGCGTATTGGCGGACGGCGGCGGTCTGTTCCGCCGTCAACGGCGCGGGGATGAGCAGCCCGCTGTCACCGTCGATATATTTGGCGGCATAGCTGTAAAATTCGCGGCTGGGCAAAATTTCCCCCGGCACAGAGGCTTGGGGGTCGTCATTGCCCAACACGCTCACTTCAATTTCCCGCGCATCCACCCCCTGTTCCACCAGCAAGCGCCGGTCGTATTGCGCCGCTTCATCCATCGCCGCCGAAAGTTCATCCGCATGATGTACTTTTGAAACGCCCACGCTGGAACCCATATTGGCGGGTTTCACAAAAACAGGGTAGGTCAGGGTCGATTGAATCCGGGCGCGCACGGTGTCGGGGTCGGTTTGCCACGTTTTGCGCAGCACCGTCACGTGGGGGACGATGGGAATGCCGTGCGCTGCGAAAATATCTTTCGCCACCACTTTGTCCATGGAGGCGGCGCTACCCAGCACGCCGCATCCGACATACGGCAGCCCCGCCAGTTCCAGCAATCCCTGCACCGTGCCATCTTCTCCCATCGGACCGTGCAGCACGGGGAAAATCACGTCCAGCGCGCCGAGGTCGGCGTCGCGCGCGACCACCGAATCGTCCAGAAAAGGCACCAAACTGCGAGGCGAGGATGCCTCCGCCGCCAATTGGGGCGGTAGATTTGCGGCGTCGGTGAGGCGTTGCATCACGTTTTCCCCGGCGAGCCACATCCCTTGTTTGGTGATGCCGATGGGGATTATGCGGTATTTTTCTTTGTCCATCGCCGCCATCACATTTTGCGCGGAGGTCAGGCTCACTTCATGCTCGCCCGACTTGCCGCCAAACAGCACGCCGACGCGGAGTTTTTGTTTTTTCATGCGATAATCTCGATTTCCAATTCCAACGTTACGCCGAATTTTTCCGCCACGGTGTCGCGGGCGAGCCGGATTAATGCGATGACATCATCCGCCGTGGCGCCGCCCAAATTCACAAAAAAGTTGGCGTGGATGGGCGAAATCTGCGCCTGCCCCATCCGATAGCCCTTCAGCCCCGCCGCTTCAATCAACCGCCCGGCGAAGTCTCCCGGCGGATTTTTGAACATACTGCCGACCGTCGCGCCCGGCGGTTGCGTCGCTTTGCGCCGCTCGGTGTATGCCTGTATGCGGGCGGCAATTTCGGCGAAGGGGGCGGGACTCAATTGCAGTTCCACCTGCAATACCACGGCGGAAATATCGCCCCGTTTGATGCGGCTGGAGCGATAGCCGTACCGAAACCAGTCCACCGGCTGCCACGTGCGCGAGCCGTCCGCCAGCAGTAATTCCGCGCGGATGAGCGCGTTGCCGATGGCTTGCCCGTATGCGCCGGCATTGTTCACCACCGCCCCGCCGAGCGTGCCCGGCACGCCGACCGCCCATTCCAGCCCGCTGAGGCTTTTTTCGGCGCAGTATTTCGCCAGCCGGGGGAGTGCGGTTCCGCTTTCGGCGCAGACCAGCGCTTCCTGAAAAGTGATGCGCTGGGCGCGATTTTCCAGCACCAGCCCGCGAATTCCCGCTTTCCCGATGACCAGATTCGCCCCACTGCCCAGCAGAAACGGCGAAACACCGTGCGCTCGCGCCAGCGATACCGCCGCCACCAGCTCTTCCGCCGATTGCGGCGCGAACCAGACATCGGCGGGACCGCCCAGCCGCAGGGTGGTGTGCCGCGCGAGCGGCTCATCGGTGCGGACGCGGTCGCCGAATTGCGCGCGCAGGGCGGCTATCAGCGCGGAAAGGTCAGGCGGCTTGTTGGTCATCGGCTTGCAATCCCTCAATCAATCGTTCCAACGTGGCGCGCTTCACGCGCCGCTTCGTTTTTTCCCCATCCGAAATTTCTTCCGGGGCGGGTGACGACAGTTGTTTCAGAATCTTCAAATCTTCCTTCGTCAATTTTTGCGGCTTGCGCCCGTCCTGCGCCATCGTTCCCCTCACTTCCCTGCCATTGCGACCCGCCGATTCAGCGCGTCTAAAACCATTGTGCCGACGATATTCCCGTCGCCCGCGCCCAGCGTGATGATGACCGCGCCGGGCGAAACATGCGCCAGCAGAAATTCCGCCGCGTTCTCCGGCGCGCCGGGGATGTGCCGGGCATCGGGATGGCGCATTTCCGCCAGAATATCCGCACTGCTGATGCTCCCATCGTCTTTTTCACGGGCGGGATAAATGTCCAGCAGAATCACGTGGTCGGCATCATCGAAGGCGGCGGCGAATTGCGTTTGCAGCAGTTTTGTCCGCGAAAAGGTGTGCGGCTGAAAGACCGCCCAGACTTTCCGCTCCCCGAATCGAGCGCGGGCTGCCGCCAGCGTCGCCTTCAATTCAGTGGGATTGTGCGCATAATCGTCAATCACAGTGATGCCCGCCACGTCCCCAATCTGCTCAAAACGGCGAGCCGTGCCGCTGAAAGTCCCCAGCACCTCGGCGGCTTTTTCCGGCGACACCCCCGCTTTGAGGCACACCGCCAGCGCCGCCAGCGCGTTTTTCACATTGTGCATCCCCGGCAATTGCATGACAATCGGCGGGGCAACGGGCGCGCCGTCCCGCGTCGGGGTGAAAGTGACGCATCCAAAATTATTGGGGATGATGTTTTCCGCGCGCCAACGATTTTCCGCGCCGATACCATACGTTTCCACCGTCCCCAATCGGGGGAGTAAATGCCGCACGCCCGCATCATCTCCGCACGCCAGCACCGCGCCGTGCGCCGGAACCAGCGCCGCAAATTCGGCGAAGGCGTCAAAGAGCGAGTCGTCGGTGGGGTAGCAGTCGGGATGGTCGCGCTCAATGTTGGTGATGATTGCCAGCTCCGGCTTCAGGCTCAAAAAAGTGTGGTCATATTCATCCGCTTCGATGATGAACCAGTCGCTTGTGCCCGCGTCGGCGTTGGTGTCCAATTGCGGCAGGACGCTTCCCACGATGAACGTGGGCGACATGCCCGCGCGGTACATCACCAGCGAGACCATCGCGGTGGTGGTGGTTTTTCCGTGCGCCCCCGCCACGGCGATGCCGCGCGTGCCGGTCATCATTTGCCCCAGCCATGCGGGGCGTTTGAACACCGGAATCCCCTTCGCGCGCGCCGCCGAAATTTCGGGATTGTCGGCGGGGATGGCGGAGGAGATGACGACCGCATCGGGCGCGGTGATGTTCTCCGCGCGGTGACCGATGTGTACCGTCGCCCCCAGCGCGCGCAGACGGCGCACATTGTCCGAGGCGTGCATGTCGGAGCCGGAAACGGTATGCTGTTGTTTTATCAGCACCGTGGCAATGGCAGAAAGCCCTGTGCCGCCGATGCCCACCAAATGAATGTGTGCCATATCCCTTTTTTGGTAGTGGTTCAAATTGACTGCCGGAAGTTATTCGCCGGTAGGGGCGAACCTGTGTGTTCGCCCTTTTTGGGCAGACACATAGGTCTGCCCCTACCCCCTTGCCTTGCTTCATCAGTCCAAAATAACCACCATCCCTTTCTATTTATACCCCAACGGGGGGCGTTTGGTGATTTTGCCGTTCTCGATGGCGACCCGGCTGGTCAGGGCGAATAAAAACAGAAATGCCCCGCCGATGATGAACACCCAAATGGAAAAACCGTCGGTGATGCTGGTTCGGGGAACGTTGGCGATGGTGACGGTTAAACTTTCGGGCACGGCTGCCGCGCCGGCGACGCTCGCTGCGCCCAATTCGGTGGCGAGTCCGCCGGGCAGGAAACGCCCCAGCACATACTCTTTGAACAGCGACAGCACAATGAATCCGTTGGTGAAACCCAGCATGCCGCCGAAAATCCGCCCGCCGGTGGTCAACGCGCTGCTGAGCGAGGCGTTCCCGATGAAATACGACACCACCACCAGCAGCACCAGCACCACCACATACACCTGCTGCTGATTCGCCTGA
>JAJRSQ010000291.1 GCA_024278725.1 Chloroflexota bacterium | reverse complement strand
GCGGTCGCTGATGTGCCGCACCACCGAAAGGTCGTGGGCGATGAAGAGATAAGTCAGCCCGAATTCCTCCTGCAAATCCTGCAAAAGGTTGATGACCTGCGCTTGAATGGACACATCCAGCGCGGAAATCGGCTCATCACAAACGATGAAATCGGGGTTGAGCGCCAGCGCGCGCGCCACACCGATGCGCTGGCGTTGCCCGCCGGAAAATTCGTGGGGGTAGCGGTTGATGAAATAGGGGTTCAGCCCTACCACTTCCAGCAATTCTTTCACCCGTTCACGGCGTTCACGGCGATTGAGAATATTGTGAACTTCCAACGGTTCGGAAACAATGCTGCCCACGGTCATACGGGGGTTGAGGGAGGCGTAAGGGTCTTGGAAAATCATCTGCATTCGGCGGCGCATTTTGCGGAGTTGCTCGCCTTTCAGCTTGGTGATGTCGTGCCCTTCAAATTCCACTTCCCCGGCGGTGGGGGTGTAGAGCTGCAAAATCGCGCGTCCGGTGGTGGATTTCCCGCACCCGGATTCGCCCACCAGCCCCAGCGTTTCACCCCGACGAATGTCGAAAGTCACCCCGTCCACGGCTTTGATGTCTCCAACGTGACGCTGGATAACAATTCCCTGGGTGATGGGAAAGTACATTTTCAAATCTTTTACGTGCATCAAAACATTTTTATCAGTCATTTTTCTCTCCTACGCCGTATGCCAGGGATTTTCGGTGGTTACGGGGTCTCTGGTCACATCCACCCAGCATGCCGCGCGATGCCCGACGCCGACGTTTTCAAGAGCGGGAGTGTCTGTTTTACACCGCTCGATGCGGTATTGACAGCGGGCATAGAATGGGCAACCTTTGGGTAACGCAATCAAATCGGGGGGGAGACCTTCAATGGAGTCGAGCTTTTCGCCGGTCAACTGGTCGAGGCGGGGCAACGAACCGAGCAATCCGATGGTGTACGGGTGGCGGGGATTGGCATACAGTTCTTTCACGCCGGCTTCTTCCACAATCATCCCGGCGTACATCACCAGCATTCGGTCAGCCATGCCGGCAACCACGCCCAAATCGTGGGTAATCCAGATGACAGCCATGCCCAATTCATCCCGCAGTTTTCTCACCAAATCGACAATCTGGGCTTGGATGGTAACATCCAGTGCAGTCGTCGGCTCATCGGCAATGAGCAATTGGGGGTTGCAGGAAAGTCCTATCGCAATCATCACGCGCTGGCGCATCCCGCCGGAAAATTGGTGCGGGTAATCGTCCAGACGGTCTGCAGCGGAGGGGATACCCACCAGCTCCAGCAACTCCACCGCGCGGGCGCGGGCTTGAGCATTGTTCATCCCCAAATGCAATTGCAACGCTTCCGTGATTTGCCGTCCAATGGTCAACACCGGGTTGAGCGATGTCATCGGGTCTTGGAAAATCATGCCGACTTTGTTTCCCCGAATGGAACGGATTTCGCTGTCGGAAATTTTCAGCAGGTCTTGCCCGTTGAAAATCACCTCTCCGCCCACAATTTTCCCCGGTGGTGACGGAATGAGGCGAATGAGCGACATCACCCCGACGCTTTTTCCGCAACCACTTTCACCAACAATACCCAGTGTTTCGCCTTCATCCAGCGTGTATGAAATACCGTTCACGGCATTCACCACCCCATCCTGGGTGAAAAACTGGGTGCGGAGTCCTTTTACCTCCAGCAGTCTTGCCATATATACTCCTCCATAAAATATTGTACAATTACGAAATCGGATGCATGGGTGCATCATGCCCGGCATATGTGGCACTGCAACCCATACACATACGATTTATTCCAAATAAGGGTTCAATGCTTCGTGCAAACCATCGCCAATGAAGGTAAATGCTAAGATAACGGCTACTAAAATGATTGATGGTATTAAGAGCAGGGGCCACAAATCCGCGCTGCGCCAATAGACGTAATAATCGCTGATCATTTGCCCCCAACTGGGGTTTGGCGGCTGCAAGCCCACGCCCAAAAAACTGAGGCTCGTTTCGGCGGCAATTGCCCCGCCGATTCCCCCGGAAACCGCCACAATGACGGGGGTCAAGGCGTTTGGCAAAATATGCCGAATGGCAATTTTCCAGTTTGATGTCCCAATGGCTCGCGCTGCCAATACAAATTCTCTGTTTCGTAACGTTAAAAATTGTCCGCGCACCAGTCGTGCCAAACCGGGCCAGCCAACCAACGCTAGTGCGCTGAAGATAACAATGTAATCCACATAACCTTGTTTGGCAAATTCTCGCAACCCAATGGTTTTGACCCAATCCAGAACCGCCGGTTTTATTGTAGCAGCAATAAAGAAAACGAACAATAATCCGGGAAAGGCAAATAGGATATCGCCCACCCGCATTATAATCGTATCAACCCATCCGCCAAAATATCCGGCAAGCATACCGAAAAAGACGCCCAAAATCAGGCTGAGCGCGGGGACGAAAATTGAGACAAATGCCGCCGACCGCGTCGCCCAAATCACCCGGCTGTACACGTCGCGCCCCAATTCATCCGTGCCGAAATAATGTTGCAGGATGGGACCGGAACGCACGTTGTCCAAATCAATGGCGGAATAATCGGCGGTGACGAGCAGCGGCGCAAAAATTGCGACGGCATACATTGCTACCGCCACCACCACGCCCATCATGGCGGGCAAATTGCGGCTGAACCGATTCGCCGTGTCGCTGAACATGGTGCGCGGTTTGGCATTCAATGCCACAATTTCAGGTTTCAGGTTTCGAGTTTCAGGTTTTGTGTTCAAGATTCAAGGTTTCAAAGTTTCAGGGTTGCAGGGTTGCAGGGTTGCAAAGATATTGCGCAGTGCGTGAAATTATGGAATACGTCCGATGTCAGGTATTGCGGATGCGGGGGTCAATGACCCCGTAGAACAGGTCTGCCCACAAATTCGACAGGGCGAACACCACCGCCGCCAGCACGGTGATGGCGATGACGATGGGATAATCGCGCGCGTTGATGGCTTCAAATGCCAGCAGCCCCATACCGGGAATGCCGAAAATCGTCTCGGTGATGAGCGTGCCTTCCACCATACCGCCCAACATGAATCCGAAAATTGTTATCAGCGGGATGAGCGCGTTTTGCAACACGTGTCCCAGCAGCACCCGCACCTCTGAAAGCCCTTTGGCGCGGGCGGTGCGGACATAATCGGAGTTGAGCACATCAAGCACGTTTGCCCGCGTTTGCCGGGCAAATCCGGCGATGATGCCGGTTGAAAGAATCGCCACCGGCAAAATGGCGCTGGGGCTAAAGATGCCATCCCAACCGCCCACCGGCAGCAATTTCAATTGTTTGGCAAAAATAAACAGCAAAATCGGACCCGCAACCAGCGTGGGGATGGCGCGCAGAAAGACGGAAACAAAGATGATGCCCCTATCAAACCATGAGCCGTGATAATAGGCGGCAATCGCGCCGAAGAGCAATCCGACGGGCACGCCGAGCATCACTGCCGCAAAATTCAATTGCAGGGTGATGGGCAATCGCCGCGCCAGCAGTGTCGCCACCGGCTGACCCGGATATTTGGTGAGCGACTCGCCGAAATTCAATGAGACGTAATTGAGCACATATCGTCCGTATTGTACCCAAAAAGGCTTATCAAGCCCCCATTGCCGGCGCACCAGCGCGGCAGTTTCGGGACTGTACCGCTGACCGAGCAGCACCTGTTCGGGACTGCCCGGTCCGTAAAAACCCAGCCAAAAGGTGATGAAAATCATGATTGCCAGCAACACCGGCAGCCACAGCATTCGGCGGACAATGTACGAAAGCATGTCCTACCCTTCGTTGCTGATGGAAATATACTGGAATTTCGGCACAATCATCGGGGGGATGAAGAACCCTTTGACGCGCGGTTTCACCAGCCATTGCTCAAAGTCGAAATAGAGCGGAACCCACGGCGCATCATTGATGATGAGTTGCTCCGCCTGCCGGTAAAGTTCCGTGCGCGTTTGCGGGTCTTGCTCCACCCCCGCTTTGTCCAGCAAGGCATCCACATCCGGGTTGCTGTAACCCATGTGATTCTGGTTGCTGTCGCTGTGGAAAAGCAAATCCAGGAAGTTTTGCGGGTCGGGATAATCGGCAATCCAGCCCAATTGGTACATCTGATACGGGTTTTCGGGGCTGGTGATGTCGGACAGGAAGGTCGCCCAATCGGTTTGCTGAATGGCGATATCCACCCCCAATTCTTCTTTTAATGAAGCAACAATGGCTTCAGTAATGCGTGCGGGCGAGCCACCGGCGCCGGTGGTGTACAGCGTTATATCGGGGAATTCGGTCACGTCGCCGTACTTCGATTCGGCAATCAAATCCAATGCTTTCCGGGGGTCGTATTCCAGCGGAACCAAATCGGGGTTGGTGTAACCGGGGATGCCGGGCGGCACAATCCCCTCTGCAATGGGAACTGTTTCTTTATATACCACGCTCACAATTTTATTTTTGTTGAGGGCGTAATTGAATGCCTGCCGCACTTTCGGGTCGTCGAAGGGAGGCTTGTTCACATTGAAACCCAAATAGAACACACTGAGCCGCGTGCCGGACATCAACTCCGCGTTGAGGGGATTGGTCGGGTCGGTCACGCGCTCAATGTCCGCCAGCCCGACGGGGGTCGCGTCCAGTTCGTCATTCTCGTACCGAATCATCGCCGAACCGCCGGAGAGGGCAAAATTAATCCGGTCGAGTTGCGGTTGGGGGTCGCGGTAATAGTTTTCATTTTTGCGCAGAACAATGGATTCCCCAAAATTGATGCTATCCAGCTTGAAGGGACCCGTGCCGTTCGGGTTGTCCGTCCACGTGCGCCCGCCGCGTTCCACATTTTCCTGATCCAGCACATAAGCGGTGGGATAGGTCAGCTTCGACAGGAAATAGGCTTTCGGCGCATCAATGGTGATTTCCAGGGTGTTGTCATCAATCACTTTCACGCCTGAAACTTCATCGGCGCGCCCGCGAAGCTTGTCGAGACAGCCCACAATATCGCCCATATAGGTGGCGGCGGTAGAGGAGCCGGTTTTGAAATCGCATGCCCGTTCAAACGACCATTTGAAATCCTGTGCGCGGACGGGTTTGCCGTTGTGGAATTTCACGCCCTTCCGCAGATAGAAGGTGTACACCGTGCCGTCGCCGCCAACGTCCCAGCTTTCGGCAATGTCCGGCACAAGGTTTAGATTCACATCATACGCCACCAACCCGCTGAAGATTTCCACCACATACACCGCCGAGGTTGCGTCGCCGCTGAGATGCGGGTCGAGCGTGGGCGGGTCGCCGCCGGGGATGGTCAACACCTGTTCGCCGGGGGAAGCCGGGGCGAAGGTTGGCATTGGGGGTGGGGTGGGTTGGTCTTCGGGGGGGGTGGTTGAGCCATTGCCCGCATCCGGGACGCGCGTTTCAATGATGGTCACGCCGGTTTCGGCGACGTTTTTGGAAATAGCCCACATACCGAGCACTCCAATCACACACGCGGCAAGCAAGCAGATAACCAGCAAAACCGCCGCCAAAGGAATCCATCGTTTTTTGCCAGACTGTTCAGACATAGTGTTCCTTTCTTTTCATAAAAGTATGATTGCATTGTACGAATGTGCCGCGCAAAAGTCAAGCATCTGCCGCAATTCGGCAGATTTGGGGACAACTCGCCAGTCTGATGTGCAACACTCCGGAAAATGCCGGATTGGAACGCAGATGGCGCGGATTTTCCGGATTTTCACAGATAAGTTTGGCTCAATCAGAATTTAGGGGGAATTTATGAAATGTCATTGCGAGGCGCGTTTTTTGCGCCGACCTGTGCCCCGGCGGGGGTAAGCAATCTCCGCTAACGTTCATAGAGATTGCACCCTTCGGGTATTTTCAACTTCGCTTCGCTCGCAATGACACCCCCCCCTGAATTCCTAAAGACCCATAAATTTTTAAAAAATCAGCGAAAATCAGTTTAATCCGTGTTGTCTGTGTACCCATAGGGCATTATAATTATCTGTGTTCTATCCATTGGTTGATTTTGAAAAGAGTCGCACATTGGGTCTCGCCATTAGTTTTCCGCGCCCCGGCAAGAATCTTGCATTTTGATTTTTTTGCACTACAATGGAAATAGTTTCTTGGGGGATATTTGTGGATGGGTCAACTCACCGCACCACGAAAATATAATATTCTGATGCTCGCGCCCACTATGTTTTTCGCCGACTACGGTTGCCATGTTCGCATTCTGGAAGAAGCCGTGGTTTTGCGCCGGTTGGGGCATCAGGTGACTATTTTGGCGTATCCCAACGGCAGAGACATTTGGGGCGTTGATGTGCGCCGCAGTTGGGGCGTTCCCTTCAATTACCGCATCGAAGTGGGGTCATCCCGGCATAAAATTTATCTGGATGTACTCATGGGCATCAAAGCGATATTCCTCGCCCTGAAGCTCAAACCGGACATCATTCACGGGCATTTGCATGAAGGCGGGTTGATGGGTTGGATATTGAGCAAGTTGACCGGCGCGCCGCTGATTTTCGACTTTCAGGGCAGCCTCACCAGCGAGATGCTCGACCACGCATTTTTGACCAAAGACAGTTTCTTCTTCAAACTGGTTCACCGGCTTGAAAAACGAATCAGCCATATGGGCAACGCGATTTACACCAGTTCGGCGCACGGCGCATCCCTTTTGCACACCGAATTCGGCGTGCCGACGGGACGCATTCACCCCACGCCCGATTGCGTGAATCCCGATACATTCAGCCCCCACAATTTTTCCGAAACCGACATCGCCGCCTTCAAACGGGAGCTGGGGCTGCCGGAAGACAAAAAAATACTGGTGTACGTCGGCTTGCTGACCCGCTATCAGGGTGTGGATTTGATGCTGGAAGCCCTGCAAAAGCTCTCGGCGCAGCGTGATGATTTTCATCTGCTGCTGATGGGTTTCCCGGCGGTGGAACATTACAGACAACTCGCCCGAAGTTTGCAGGTACACAACCGCGTCACCTTCACCGGGAAAATCCCCTATGAAACGCTGGCGAAATATCTGGCGGTGGGGGATATTGCCCTCGCGCCGAAGTTGTCGAATACGGAAGGGAACGGGAAAATCCTGAATTACGCCAGCATGGCGTTGCCCACCGTCGCCTTTAAAACCCCCGTGAGTCAGGAATATTTGGGGCATCACGGTATTTACGCCACCGAACGGAGTGCATCGGCATTGGCAACAGCCATAGAAACAGCGCTGGACATGCCGGTGGAAGCGCGCATCAGACGGGGGAACGCCCTGCGGCAGCGCATTCACAAAAATTACACGTGGGAACAAGTCGGGGAACAGATTGTCACCGTTTACAGTGCAGTACTGGCGGGACACCCCCAGCCGGCGCTGGCGGTGAAGCAAGTTTCCCCATAAAAAAAGGAAGAGACAGCACCCATTTTCACAAAATAAAATACGTGATTGATTTTTATAAAGAAGTACAGTATAATGGGGCTGAAAAGCATTAATTGAAGGAGGAGCCATTTAGGTTTCATGCACATGGGAGAGGTCACGAATACACCCAATAATACACTCAACACACCCGAAGACGAAATGACAATGGAGCAACTGTTGGATTCAACCGACATGGAGCTTCAATCGCTGGAACGGGGAACTATCATCAGGGGAACCGTCGTCAGCATCAGTTCAAACGAGATTCTGGTGAATGTCCGCTCGAAATATGAGGGGATCATTCGCGCAAAAGACCTGGATCGCGTTGACCCGGAGTATCTCGCCGAAATAAACGTCGGTGATGAAATTCCGGTGTATGTTGTAAGCCTGCTGGACGATGAAGG
>JAJRSQ010000290.1 GCA_024278725.1 Chloroflexota bacterium | reverse complement strand
TATGGTGGCGCGCACGGAATTAAATGCGGTGGTGATTGACGTGAAAAGTGACCGCGGTTCGCTGGCGTGGGATAGCCAAGTGCCGCTGGCGGACGCGCTGGGGGTGGACGGGAATCGGGAAGGCTGGATGCCGCTGGCGGAATTTCTGGCGGAGGCAAAAGCCCGCGACATCTACACTATTGCGCGGATTGTTACATTTAAAGATAATCCGCTGGCATTCGGACGCCCCGATTTGGCGACCAAATATGCGGATGGCACCATCTGGGTGGATGGCGAAGGGCTGGCGTGGGCAAACCCCTTCGATGAAACGGTGTGGGATTACAATATCGGGCTGGCGAAAGAAATTGCCGCAATGGGCTTCGATGAAATCAATCTCGATTACCTTCGTTTCCCGTCGGATGGTGACATCGGCGCGATTGTGTATCCGCAGGAGAATACGGCTGAAACGCGCACCACCGCCATCCGCACTTTTGTGAGCCGGATGCGGCAGGCGCTGGAGCCGTATGGCGTTTATCTTTCGGCGGATGTGTTCGGGTTGACAGTGTGGGTTGACCCCGACAGCGATATGAACATCGGGCAGCGGGTGAAAGATATTGCCCCCTATGTGGATTATCTTTCGCCGATGGTGTATCCGTCCACGTTCATTCCGGGCAATTTGGGGTATGATGACCCTTCGGCGTATCCGTATCAGGTCATTTATCGCAGCCAATTGGCGGCAATGGAACGGGTTGCCGCGCCGACGAAAGTGCGTCCGTGGTTGCAGGCGTATTGGTATTCCCCCTATGCAATGCTGCTGCAAAAACAAGGGGCGGATGATGCCGGTTCGGCGGGGTGGATATGGTGGAACGCCGGGGCGGTATACGATGAAAGCGTGTTTGTGCCGTAATTACAGGGGCCAGAAAATCGGCAGCAACAGCACCACCAGCAGCAAATACAGCGCCGTCAAACCCAATCCGACCTTCGTGAAATCCAGGAATTTATAATTCCCAAGCCCGTAGACCAGCACATTCGCCTGATGCCCGACGGGCGTTAAAAAGGCGGTGGAAGCGGCAATCACCACCGCCATCAAAAACGGTTGCGGATTTACCCCCAATTGGAATGCGGCATCAATGGCGATGGGGGCAATCAGCACCGTTGCCGCGGCATTTGACATGGGTTGCGTCAAAAGCATGGTCAGCAGATAGATACCCACCATCACCCCCATGGGTCCCCACTGCCCCGCATACAGCACAATTTTATCGGCGAGGAATTGCGCCGTGCCGGTATTTTCCATCGCAATCCCCAATGGGAGCATCCCCGCAATCAGGAAAATGGAACGCCATTGAATCGCGCGGTACGCCTCATCAATGGACAGCACCCGTGTGATGACCATTGCGAACGCCGCCGTCACCGCCGCGATGGAGATGTGCAGCCAGCCCATCGTCACCACAACGAGCATGATTGCCATAATTGCCAGCGCGAGCGGCGCTTTTTCGGTGCGCCGTCGGTCGTCTGCCACCGGCTCCAGCAACAGCAAGCCGGGGTCTTTATCCACCAGATTGAAACTTTCTCTCGCCCCCTGAACCAGCAACACATCCCCCACCTGTACCGGAATATGCGCCAGCTTTTGGCGCACCGGATGCCCCGCTCGCCACAACGCCAGCACCGTCAAATTGAATTGGTCGCGGAAATGGGCATCTTTCAGCGTTTTCCCCACCAGCGATGACGCCGGCGCCACCAGAATCTCCGCCATCGACGTGTGTGAGCCTTGCAAATCCCGGTCACTCAGCACAATGTCCGCACCGATTTTCAACCCCTGCATATCTTTGATTTTCAGCAGCGTTTCCAGCTTCCCCTTCACCAAAAAAACATCGTTGGCGGCGATGGTCTCGGTGCGGCGGACGGGCAGACTTTTGCTCACCAGCCGCCGGGTGCTGGAAAGCTGCGGTGAAATTCGGGTGATGGGCGATTTATTCAATTTGCTGATGCTGGTCAAATCGTAATCTTCCCCGAAGCGGCTTTCCTGAATGGTTTTGCCCACCAATGGGGAATCGGGGAGGATGGTCAGTTCGGTGGCGTAATCGCGGATTTTGTAACTTTGCGCCAAATCATCTTTGATGGACGTGTCGGGGAGCAAATGCCGCCCGATGAAAACCATGTACAGGATACCGCTGGTCAAAATGATGATGCCCATCGGCAGAAAATCGAAAAAGCCGAACGATAATCCGTGGGTATATTCCAGCAAAATACCGGAGGCGAGAATATTCGGCGGCGTGCCGATGAGCGTCATATTGCCGCCCATCAGCGAAGCGAAGGACAGCGGAATGAGCAATTTTGACGGCGATATTTTCATTTTGCGGCTGATGGCGACGATGGCGGGCAGCAGCACCGCCGTCGCGCCGATATTGTTCATGAAGGCGGACATCAACCCCACACTGAGCATGATGACCGCCGTCAACCGCCCTTCGGAGTTGCCGGCAAAGCGCAAAATATTCGCGCCCAGAAAATCCGCCACCCCGCTTTTGAACAACCCGTCACTGATGATGTAGATTGCCCACACCGTCACCACCGCCGGATTCGCAAATCCCCGAAAGGCTTCGTCGGTGGAAACCAGCCCCGTGATGGCGAGGGTGATGAGCACCAGCATCGCCACAATGTCGGGTCCAATCTTTTCCCACGCAAAAAACACAATCGCGGCGACCAATATAGATAAAACCAGGATAATGTCGGCGTTCAACGGCTCTCTCCATTAAGGCTTGTGATTGATGGCTATGATTGTGCAACTGTCCCGATATTATAATGTGTTTCTGTCGGAAACAGAAAAGAAAGTTGAAGTGATTTGACTTGCACCCATTAATGGCTATAATGTATTAAGTAATTTGCTGAATAGCACATCGGGACACCGCGGGCTGAGGTAATAGCTAGCGGTTTTTTTGTGTGTATGCACATATATTAAAGAAAACATTGAAACATTTTTGGAGAAGTAATGGCTACAAATAAGCTAAAAATCGTACCCATCGGTGGACTGGGTGAAGTTGGAAAAAACATGACCGCCATCGAATACGGGCGCAACATCTTAATTATAGATGCCGGGGGCATGTTCCCTGAACAAGATATGTACGGCGTGGATTTGGTTCTGCCCGATTACACGCAGTATTTGGAAGATAAAAAAGACTGGGTGCGGGGAATCATCGTCACGCACGGGCATGAAGATCATATCGGCGCATTGCCCTATATTTTGAAAGAAATAGACGTGCCGGTATACGCCACCCGATTAACCACCGGGTTGATAGAAGTAAAACTGAAAAAGAACGGGATGGAAGGCGCGGTATCGCTCAATATCATTGAACCCGGAAAAAGCTTCAACATCGGCGGATTGTTTGATGTGGAAGCCTTCCACGTTTGTCACTCCATCCCCGATGCGGTGGGCTTTGCCATCCGCACCCCGGTGGGCATGATTGTCCATTCCGGCGATTTCAAATTCGATTATACCCCGGCATGGGGTGAACCCACCGATTTTGGAAAACTGGCGCAGCTGGGCAATGAAGGGGTGCTGGTACTCCTTTCAGACAGCACAAACGCCACCCGTCCCGGTTTCACCCCCTCGGAAAGCACCGTCACCGAAGGGCTGACCCACGTTTTCGCCGAAGCGCCGGGGCGCATCATTCTGGCTACCTTTGGCTCACTCATTTCACGAGTGCAACAGGTCATCGGTGTTGCCGCCAAACACGGGCGCAAAGTCGCCGTGGAAGGCAGAAGTCTGGTGGAGAGTGTGGAACGCGCGCAGGAATTGGGCTACCTCGATATTCCATCGGGGGTATTGGTGACGCCGAATGAATTGAAAAAACTGCCGGACAACAAAATTGTCATCATCGCCACCGGCAGTCAGGGCGAATCAAGCGCCGCGCTGGGGCGAATGGCGCTCGGACAGCACCGGCACATCAAAATCAAACGCGGCGATACCGTCGTGCTGTCGTCGCGCATCATTCCCGGCAACGAAATTGTTGTCAATCGCGCGGTGAACCGGCTCTTTCAGCGCGGCGCCAACGTCGTTGGCAGAAACAGCAACGTGCATGTCAGCGGGCACGCCAGCCAGGAAGAATTGAAGTTGCTGCTGCATCTGATAAAACCGAAATTCTTCATGCCGGTGCATGGCGAATTGCAGCATTTGCACGCCCACGCCCAACTGGCGCGGGAACAGGGCATCCCGGCGGAAAATATGAATGTGCTGGAAAACGGCATGATTGCCGAATTCACCGAAAACAGCTTCACCGTCTCTGACCGTATTCCCGGCGGCTACCTCTTTGTGGATGGCAACCGTGTGGGGGATGTCGGACGGGTGGTGTTGCGCGACCGCGAAATCCTTTCGCAAAACGGCTTTATTTTGGCGGTGGTGCATATCAGCAAAGAGGATGGACAAGTGTTGATGCGCCCGGAAATCATTTCGCGCGGCTTTATCTTTGTGAAAGAGAGCGGCGATTTGATTGCGCAGGCGGAAGACGTGGTGATGAAGGCGCTTCCCGCCAAAAAACCATATGACACGGTGCGCAAAGCGTTATCGAATTTTGTGGAAAGAGAAACCGGACGGCAACCGATGGTGTTGCCGGTCATCATCGAGGAATAAAAAAAAAGCCTCCCCGCTGCGGGAGGCTTTTTTGTTTCAATGCTCAATTGTGATTTGAATGGGTAACCGCCCCAATTGCAGGGTATCCCCACTCATAATGGGTTCGGGCAGGTACGCCATCAGCCGGTGTCCATTCAGCAACGTGCCGTTGATGCTGCCCAAATCTTCCACATATAGCTGGGCATTTTTTATGAATAGGCGGGCGTGCTGGCGCGAAACCCCATGCTCTAGCCCGTTTTCTTCGGTCAAATCAATTTCCGGATAAATATTCGCCGCCGGGTCAAGCCGCCCCAGATAGATGGTCTTGATGATATGCACCTCAAAATCTTTAGGGGGATTGCCGACATGCAGCCGCACCACAGAAGGCACGCTCGACGGGCTGGCGGGCGGTGCATCGCGGGTATCCGGGTCATGCGCGGGGATTGGGGGAAATACCGGTTCGTCATCTTCCAGCGGGAATGTGTCGCGCGTTTCCTCATCTTGCAGGTACGTGCCACATTCATCGCAAAAAAGCGTATTGTCCACATGGGGTGTTTGGCAAAACGGGCAAATTATCATTATTCTGCGCCAAAAAGAATTATTGCATCACCATCATATACTGGAGTGCCACTTTTTACAAGTGCGTGTTTCATATCTTAAAAAATAGCGGAAAATCAGAAAATTGATATAATATGCCACGCTAGCCCCCGTAGCTCAGGGGATAGAGCAGAGGTTTCCTAAACCTTGTGTCGCAGGTTCGATTCCTGCCGGGGGTACAGCAGGTCGGGTGTGTCCCGACCTGTTTTTTTGGAAAGAAGAATTCATTATGGTGCAACAACTTTTTGTGGGTATCACGCTCAGTCTGGCAATTGGCTGGGGAGGATATAAAAAACGGGCGCTGTCGGCGAGCGGGGCGCTGGGAGCGACCCTCGTCGGCACGGCGATTTTTGCCTTCGGCGGCTGGCGATGGGGTGTTTTGCTGGTTCTTTTTTTCGCCTCATCCAGCGGGTTTTCCTTTTTTAAAGAAACGGAAAAACAAACGGTGTCAGAAAAATTTGAAAAAGGACATCGCCGCGATATATGGCAAACGCTGGCGAATGGTGGTGTGGGCGCGCTGTGCGCGGTGATGACTGTGCTTTTCCCCTCCCCCGTGTGGGGCGTTGCCTTTGTGGGCGCGGTGGCAACCGTCACCGCCGACACTTGGGCAACCGAACTCGGTGTGCTGAGCCGCCGGTTGCCCCGTCTGATAACTTCCGGGAAACGGGTGGCGCCGGGGTTTTCCGGCGGCGTCACCGCGCTGGGAACCGCCGCCGCGTTTTTGGGCGCGCTGGTCATCGGCGGGGCGGCGCCGATGCTGGCAATCGTCCCCGCGTCGTCTATGGCGACGGGGGTGACGTTGGCGCTGCTGTTTGCCGTTGCCGGGTTGTCGGGCGCGCTGGTTGACAGCCTCCTCGGTGCGACGGTGCAAATTTTGTATCGCTGCCCCGCGTGCGCTTCCGTCACCGAGCAGGTGGTGCATCACCGTTGCGCGGATACACCCACCCAATATGTGCGCGGCATCCGCTGGATGAACAACGATGTGGTCAATTTTATCAGCTCGTTGGCGGGTGCGGGCATTGCGGCGGTACTTCTTTATCGCTTTGTGATGTAATTTTCACCTTTTATTAATCTTCCGGGCGCATAATATCTCCATAAAAGAGATGGTGAAAAGACTGAACAACTATGGAAGAAAACGAATATCAATCAGGATTAAAAGTAAAAGTAGGCGTAATTATGCTGGTGCTGGGCACAATTTTGCTCGGAACCATTGGCGGAGCGGTGATGGGCGGTGTGGTTGGGTATACGATGGCGCTCAGCTCCCAGCCTGAACCCATCACCATAAATCAGCCCTCCGTGCCGGTGACTCACAGTTTGGAGCCGGTGATGCAATCCTCCGGCAGTGTCAATTCTACCGCCGTTGCGCAGACCGTGCCGGAAAATGAGGCGCTCATTGCGGCGGTTGATTTGGTGAATCCGGCGACGGTCACTGTGTTGAACCAAAATTTTCAGGGGATTTCATCCGGTTCAGGGGTGATTATCGACACCGCCGGATATATCGTCACCAACAATCACGTTATCGAAAAAGCTGAAAAAATATACGTGATTTTGGCGCATGGCGGACGTATGCAGGCGCAGTTGGTGGGCAGTTCCATTGATTTTGACATCGCGGTGCTGAAAATTGATGCCGATTATGTCCCCGCCGTCGCCTATTTCGGCGATTCATCGGCGTTGCGGCTGGGGGAACGGGTTGCCGCCATCGGGAGCGCGTTGGGCGGCTTTCGCAACACGGTGACCAGCGGCGTCATCAGCGCGCACAACCGCTCGCTGGGGGGGCAAAATGGGCTGCTCCAAACCGATACGCCCATCAACCACGGCAACTCCGGTGGACCGCTCATTAATTTGCAGGGCGAAGTGGTGGGCATCAATGTGATGGTTTTGCGCGGCAGCGGCTATTCCGGGGATGTGGCGGAAGGGTTGGGATTTGCCATTCCCTCGAACACGGTGGCATCGGTGGTCAAGCAACTGATTGAAACGGGGCGCGCGGAAATGCCGTTTTTGGGCGTATCGTACAGTGTGCTGAATCCGCAATTGAGTATGGAATATAACATCACCACCACGCAAGGCGCGTATATCGAACAGGTGCTGGCGGGGTCTGCCGCAAAAGAGGCGGGCGTTCAGCCGAAAGACATCATCACCGCCATCAACGGGCGAATGTTGGATGACCAGCATCCGCTGGGGCAGCAATTGATGATGTATTCGGTGGGTGAAACCATTGAATTGACCATTCTGCGCGGCGACAAAGAGATAAAAATTCCGGTGACGCTGGGCAAGCGCCCCGACAATTAATCAACCGGAAAATTGAATGTCTGCACCGCATCGTCTATAATAAAAGCCGGCAACTATTGCCGGCTTGTTTATTTCTGAAAAGGATTACATTATGCCAGAATCATCTATTGAAGCGCGGGTAGCCGCGTTGTTGACGGAACACAATTTGCAACTTGGCATCGCCGAATCATGCACCGGCGGATTGATGGGGCATCGGTTGACGGACGTTCCCGGGTGTTCCCGCTTCTTTCGGGGGGGGATTGTTGCCTATTCATACGAAATAAAAGAGACGCTGTTGTCTGTGGCGCATCAAACCTTGTTGCAATATGGCGCGGTGAGCGCGGAAGTTGCGGTGCAAATGGCAATTGGCGCACGGCAGGTATTCCACAGCGATTATGGGCTGTCCATCACCGGCATCGCCGGACCCGGTGGCGGGATGCCCGGCAAACCGGTGGGCTTAACCTACATCGCGCTGGCGTTTGACGGCGGAACGGTGTGGCAAAAGCATATTTGGCATGGCACGCGCGCCGAAAACAAGAATCAATCGGTGGAAGCGGCGTTGCAATTTTTGCTGGATACAATTTTAACCGGGGAGGGTGCGCTTCATGTCGGGGTTTGAATGGATGGATGAACGCATTGGGGTGGAAGGCATCATCCATGGCGTTTCGCTCATTCCGCGCCAAATTGCATGGCGGAAGAAAGAATATTCGGTCGTCTCTACGGGCAGGCAATGGGAAGAGGACGGCGAGATTCACATCATGCTTGAATTATCTGACACTGCCCGTATGGAAGTGGGTTTTTCATGCAAAAAAGGCTGGCGAGCAATCAAATACTGGTCGCCTCCCACGGCGATGGCATAAAAAAAGCCGCTCATTTCCGAGCGGCTTTTTGTTTTGCCTTTTGCATGAATCGTTCACTGTTGACGATGAAACGGGTGTGTGTGCCTTTGGCAACGGTTTCCACATCATCATGTGCGGAAATTTCAAAAACCAATTGCCGCCCCGATACTTCTTTCAGCGTTGCGGTGGCGGTGACGGTCATCCCGATGGGGGTAGCGGCAAGGTGGTCGAAGTTGAGATTTGTACCCACCGATGTTTGCCCCGCGTCGAGCGCGCCTTCCAGCGCGGCGACGGCGGTTTGCTCAATTAATCGCGCCAATTCCGGCGTGGAAAAAACCGGCACCAACCCGCTGCCCACGGCGCTGGCGGTGGTTTCCGGCGTGACAACTTCCGATATGGTGGCTGTGAGTCCCGGTTGAAGGGTCATCTGTCTCTCCTTTTTATGGTCGCCATAGGAAAATACGTTCTTCGCTGGAGGGGCTGAGCGGCAGGTCAGGCTGTCCGTCGGTGGCGGTTCCCCCCTGACGCACCGTCACCCACCACCAGAATTCATCTTTGCCCGCTTTGCCGTATCCCGCTTCCACGGGCACGCGCCATGAGGTTTCTTTGATTAATCCACTGCCCCAATAGCGCGGTTCATCCCCCACAAAATAACGAATGGTCACGTCGTAAAATTCATCGTCCGCTAAATTGTCCACCGGCTGCCATTCCAGCACAATTTCTTCATATTGACCGGCGAAAACGGCTTCCGGTTCCGGCGAAATGAGCACCGGCGCGGGATATTTGTATGTCGGCGTGTCGGGTTGCGGGGTGGGCGTTTCGTTTTGAACAACCGTCGGAGTCGCGGTGGGCGGCGCATCGGTGGGCGTGGCTTGCGCCAGCAGGCTCAGCAATTGCGCTTGTTTTTCCGCCGCCGCCGAAACGTCATCCAAATTTAAGTTGATGGCAGCGGTGAAGGCATCGAGCGCCGCTTGCAGATTTCCGGCGGTCTGTTGCGCATCACCATAGCTCAAATAGGCGTTATACAGCGCGATGGCGGCTTGTCCGCGCGCGTAATTCGGTTCGGTTTTGATGATGGGAACCAGGGCATCGATGACCGCGTTGGGCGTGGCGTCCGATTTTTGCACCGAAATGAACGCCTGCGCGAAGGATACTGCGGTGTCCAAATCGTCGCGTTGGGGACAGAGCGAGCGCCCTGTGGCAAAATCGACGCGGGCGGCTTGCACCGTGGCGACATCGTTGGGGGCGGCGGTGTGCGAAAGCCGCTCGTTGCCGCGATTCAAATACGAATCGCACAGCAGGGTCGAGACGGTTTCCGGTTGAAAGGACGGGGCATTTTCATACAGAAGCGACAATGCTTCGATGGCATCCGTCCAGTTTTTGGCGGCAATGGCTTCCACTGCGCCCGACAATTGCTGTTGATATTGCGCTTCGGCGGTGACGGTTGCTTTCAGCGCCGCCGCGCCGGCGTCATCCGGCGACAGCACAAAAATCCGGTCGAGCAAAGCCAGGGCGGTGGCGGAATCGCCGTTCTCAAACGCGGTTTCCGCCCGCCGGAGCAGTTCGGCGGTGGTGGGCTGGGGCGTTTCCGGCGGGCGAGCGTTGTTTTGCGCCACCAGCGTCACCGCAATCACAATGATGGTCACAATTGCCAGCGTGGCGGCGAGCCAGCGCATCGGCAGTTTGGAAAGGAGTGAATCGCCCGCCGCCGTTTTTTCGGGGGGCGGCGTTTCATCGGTGGCAGCAGGTGTTTTTTTGGCGGATGGCGGGGCGCTCAGCGCCTCTTTTGCCCGGCGCATCAGGGTGTCGCTGTCTTTATAACCCGGTTGATGTTCCAGAATTTCGGTTAGCAAATCAACGGCATCCTGCCACTGCGAATTTTCCATCGCCTGCATGGCGGCTTGATGCAATGCTTCCATCCGCGCTTGTGTGCCCGCGAATTCCAGCTTTTGGCTTGCTTCGGGATGGTCGGGTTTGAGGTTCAGCGTTTGGGTGAGCAGATTGACCGCTTGCTGCCAATCTTCGTGTTGCAACGCTTCTTCCGCGCGCTGGAACAATTCATCAATCAATGATTGTGCCGCCGGCGCGGAGACTCCCAGCGGTTCGCGGACTTCTATCGGTTGCCCCGCCAGCACATCGGCGATGGCGGCGCGGACTTCCGAGGGTGTTTGGTAGCGGTCGGCGGGGCGTTTCGCGGTGAGCTGTCGCACCAGTGTTTCCACCGCCGGGGGGATGTCGGAGTCGTCCAATTTGATGGTGGGAAATTCGCTGACGATGTGCTTGCTGATGATAGACCACGGACTTTTTGAATCGAAGGGGACATTGCCGGTGATTAATTCATACAAAACGATGCCGGTGGAATACAAATCGGAGCGGATGTCCACATCTTCGCTCATCGCCTGTTCCGGCGCGATGTAATACGGCGAGCCCACAAACCCAGATTGGGTGAGCGAGGGCAGCAGCCGGGCGCGGGCAATGCCGAAATCGAGCACTTTCACCGTGCCATCATCGGCGAGCATGATATTTTGCGGTTTGATGTCGCGGTGAACGATGTTGTGCTGGTGCGCATTTTCCAGCGCAGCGCAAACCTGGTCAATAATGTGCAGCGCATCCTGCCAGATGAGCGCCTTGCGCTTGTTGAGTTCCTCGCGCAGATTCTTGCCCTGCACGTACTCCATCACCAAAAAATGGGTGTCGCGGCTGGAACCGTAATCTAAAATTTTTACAATATGAGGACTGTCAAGCAGGCTGGCGAGCTTGGCTTCCCGTTTAAACCGTTGCAGGTACGCTACATCTTCGCCAAATTGAGCGTGCAAAACCTTAACCGCAACGAGCTTGTTTTCGTTGAGGTCTTCGGCGAGGTATACTTTTGCCATACCGCCCGTGCCCAAATCGCGCAACAGACGGTAACGATTACTGAGGATGGAGCCAATCACAATGGCGGTGTTCCTTCCTGCCCATTCAATGTCGTTTCAATTATACTGCACTTTTCAACCTGCGCCAATGGCACAATCGGATAATTTTACGACGGGTTTCGCCAGCGCAAACGGGGGTCGTCGGGCAGATGCCGGAGACGCCAACGCCAGCCCGCCGGATAGCCGAGCATCTTCGCCACATCCCCGGTGATGCGGATGATGGGGACCCACAGCGCGGCGCGCAGTTTCTCCGTGGCGGAGAGTGTTCCCCAAGCGCGGAATAATCGGCGGTAGGAGACGTAAAACATTCCCACTGCGCCCACAATTCCCGCCGCCAGCGCCGGTATCCGCAGCCCGCCGAGCCATAGCCCGCCCAGCACGGGTATCCCCAGCAGATATGTGCCGTAGCGGATGGCGTGCCGTTTGCGCCACAAATCGGCTTTGCCGTCGCCACGGGCATAAAGATAATATTGTTTGAAGAAGGCGCGCAGGGTTGTGCGCGGCTTAAAATAGGCGACGGCATCGGGTGCAAAGGTGAAATTTCCGGCGTGCGTTTTTAAATTCAAGTCGAAAATCAAATCTTCGCAAAAATCAAGCCATTCGGGATACCCGCCCACGGCTTCCCACGCTTCTTTTTTAAAGGCGATGGAACGGCTGCTGGGCAGGAAGGTTTCCGGGTTGATGTCGTCCAGCTCCGGCAGAACGGTGGCGCCCATAGCGATTTCAAAGACGGTGGCGGTGTCCGGCTCAAAAAAACCGGCGACCACTGCCGGCGGGTTGGGTTGCTCGAAGGGGGCAACCAGTTTTTCCAGCCAGCGCGGCGAAAGCCGCACCCCCGCGTCTGTGCCGGCGATGATGTCGCCGGTGGCGGCTCGGATGGCGATATTGCGCCCCGCGCTGATGTTCGCTCCCGGCGAAACAATCACGCGCAAGGGGAGTCGCTCGGCATAAGATTCAATGACGGCGACGGTATCGTCGGCAGAACCGCCATCCACAATCACCACTTCATCCGGCTGGCGCGATTGCGCAACCAGCGAATCCAACAACGGTTTGATGGCGTTCCCTTCGTTCAAAACAGTGGCAATTAATGATACTTTCAATGAGACTCCTATTTATGACAACTAAAGTCTGGTCTTATTTTGAAACCAATGGTATAATTTTCCTGAAAAAAAGGAAAATCTGCCGAGGAGCTTTGTCCACATGACCAAACGCCAGTGGAGTTTAGTGGTTGTATTGTTATTAGTCAACTATATCATTTTTTCGCAATTATTCCAACGCATCATGAATGCCGCCCCGCCGGTGGTGAGTGTTGCCACCGCCACCCCCGTGCCGACCTTCACCCCGTCGCCGTCGCCCGTGCCGGTGGTGGCGATTGACCCCACCGAAACCCCCATCCCCGTTGAGCCGACCGCCACCAACACCCCCGTTTTGCGAACGGACGAACAGCAGCAAGCAATGGACGCGACTCAAACCGCCGAAGCCGCCCCCCCTGCCCCACCCGCCGACCCGACGGCGACACCCACCCCGGAGGACACTCGTCCACGGGTGACTGCCGGCGACAGCACCGTGAATCTGCGTTCCGGTCCCGGCACAAATTACGATAAAGTCGGGGCGTTGCCGCAGGGGCAGAGTTTGGAAATTGTCGGGCGGAATGCCGATTCATCGTGGTGGCAGGTCTCCACGGTGAAGGGTTTGGTGTGGATTGCCGCCAGCGT
>JAJRSQ010000289.1 GCA_024278725.1 Chloroflexota bacterium | reverse complement strand
CGTCAGTCAATTTGAACCACTACCGAACGTTTTTCGGTTCGCCCTGAGATGCACCGCGGACAAAACTCAATCGTATGAGCGGGCGCGGTCTAATGCCTGTCGGATTCTCAACGCCTGCCCCGCGCCCAGCGCCACACATCCCATCGGATTGTCGGCAACATAGCACGGCACGCCGGTTTCGTTGGTCAGCAATTGGTCAATATTCCGCAACAACGCCCCGCCGCCGGTGATGATCATCCCCCGGTCAATAATATCCGATGCCAGTTCCGGCGGGGTTTTTTCCAGCACACTTTTGACCATACTCACAATAACCGCCAACGGCTCGCTCAACGCTTCCGTCACTTCCTGGCTAGTGATGGAGATAGTGCGCGGCAAGCCTGCAATCTGGTCGCGCCCTTTGACTTCCATGGAAAGGTCTTCATCCACCGGGAGCGCGCTTCCCAATTCAATTTTCACCTGTTCGGCGGTTTGTTCGCCGACAATCAGGTTATATTTTCGGCGGAGGTACGAGGCGATTTCCTCGTCCAGTTTCAACCCGCCAACCCGCACCGAGTTGCTGGTGACGATGCCGTTCATCGAAACGACGGCAGCTTCCGCCGTCCCGCCGCCGATGTCGAGCACCATATTGCCGGTCGGCGTGTCGATGGGCATGCCGGCGCCAATCGCCGCCGCCAACGGTTCTTCGATGGTAAACGCATTTTTCCCCACGGCTTTGCGAGCAGCGTCTTCCACCGCGCGCCGCTCAACGCTGGTCACACCCACGGGGATGCTCACCATCAGTTCCGGGGCGAAGAGGCGGTAACGCCCCACAATTTGGCGCACATAATAGCGCAACATCGCTTCCGTGACCCAGTAATCGGCAATCACGCCTTCACGCAACGGGCGCGCAACTTCAATTGTGTCGGGTACGCGCCCCAGCATATCCAGCGCTTCGCGTCCCACAGCCACAGGTTTGCCATCCTTCACGGAAATGGCGACGATGGACGGTTCTTTGAACACAATCCCTCGCCCTTTTACATACACCAAAATATTGACGGTTCCCAAATCGATGCCAATTTGCTTTTCGAACATTGTATCTCCAACAATTTATTGCCAAGTTGTCCCATCAGAAAAGAAGGGCTAGAGATTGTCGAAATCTCTAACCCCCATATTTAATAGGTGTTTTGCGTTTAGCGCAAATTAGTCTTGCTGTGAAAGTGGGGCGCGTGAACCGCGACGTTTTTGCGCGATTTTGATGCGAATCATCGCCCGTCGAATGGCGGCTTCAGCGCGCGCCATATCATCCATCGAGAGGTTTCCGCTTTCGATGAGATGCTGCACTCTGTCTCTGGCTTGCTGCGCACGCTCCAGATTGATTTCATCGGCGTGTTCCGCAACATCCGCCAAAACCGTCACCTTGTCCGGTTGCACTTCCATGAATCCGCCGCCGATGGCAAAGAGTTCATCATCTTCGCCCTGCTTGCGAACAACCAGTTCGCCCACCTTCAATGAAGTCAACAGCGGGGCGTGGTTGGGCAGGATGCCCAGCACCCCTTCGGCGCCGGGTGCGATTACCATATCCACATCATCACTGTACAGCATTCGCTCCACAGTAACAATTTCCAACTTAATGGGCATAAAACCCTCCGGCTAACTTAGGCTTACAACTGTTTGGCTTTTTCAAATACTTCTTCGATACTGCCGCACATCATAAAGGCTTGTTCGGGAATGTCGTCGAGTTCGCCGTTCAAAATCATTTTGAAGCCTTTGATGGTGTCTTTCAGGGGCACATACCGACCGGGAATCCCGGTGAAGGTTTCTGCCACGAAGAAGGGTTGCGAGAAAAAGCGTTGGATTTTACGCGCGCGCGAAACGATGAGTTTATCATCGTCCGACAATTCATCAATCCCCAGAATGGCGATGATGTCTTGCAGGTTTCGGTAGCGCTGCAACACGCTCTGCGCCTGCCGCGCCACTTCGTAGTGTTCTTCCCCCACAATTTGCGGGTCAAGAATACGGCTGGTGGAACCCAGCGGGTCAACGGCGGGGTAAATCCCCTGCTCGGCAATGGAGCGTTCCAGCGAGATGGTCGCGTCGAGGTGGGCAAACGTGGTCACCGGCGCGGGGTCGGTGTAATCGTCTGCGGGCACATAAACAGCTTGCATCGAAGTGATGGAGCCTTTGGTGGTTGAGGTGATGCGTTCCTGCAACTCGCCCATTTCAGTCCCCAATGAGGGCTGATAGCCCACTGCGCTGGGCATACGCCCCAACAGCGCCGACACTTCGGAACCGCTCATCACAAAACGGAAGATGTTGTCGATGAAGAGCAGCACATCGCGCCCTTCGTCGCGGAAATATTCCGCCATGGTCAAGCCGGTGAGGGCAACGCGCAAGCGCACGCCGGGCGGTTCGTTCATCTGCCCGAAGACCATGATGGTTTTGTCCATCACGCCGCTTTCAATCATTTCCTGCCGCAGCGCCGTCCCTTCGCGGGTACGCTCACCGACCCCGGCGAACACGGAGTAACCGCCGTGTTCCGCCGCGATGGAGCGGATGAGTTCCATGATGATGACGGTTTTCCCCACACCTGCGCCACCAAAAATCCCGGTTTTACCGCCTTTGGTGAAGGGGGCAATCAGGTCGATGACCTTGATGCCGGTCTCGAAGATTTCGGCTTGGGTCACCTGTTCTTCAAAAGAGGGCGCGGGGCGGTGAATGGGATAGTATGTATCCGTTTCCACATCGCCAAGCCCATCAACTGCGCGTCCCAGCACGTTAAAGACGCGCCCCAACGCGGCTTGTCCCACCGGCACGGAAATGGGTGCGCCGGTGCTGCGGACTTCCATGCCACGGCGCAAGCCGTCGCTGGAGTCCATGGCGACGGTACGCACAACATTGCCGCCCAAGTGCTGCTGAACTTCCAGCACCAGCGGGAAGTCTTCGCCGCGGTCAATTTCTAGGGCGAAATAAATTTCCGGTAAATGTTCTGCCGGGAATTCCACGTCAATCACGGGTCCGGCAATGCGAACAATTCGCCCTACGAATGTATCTGCCATTTTTTACCTCCTGGATCAGGGAGTATCGAGCCAGAAAAACTATGCTTTCTCTCTCTTTACGTCGTTATTTTAATGCTTCTACGCCGCCAACAATGTCGAGCATTTCTTTGGTGATTGCTTCCTGGCGTACGCGGTTATACGTTAGCGTTAAATTTGCCACCAGCTCATTCGCGTTATCCGTGGCGCTGCGCATGGCAACCATACGCGCGGAGTGTTCACTCGCCAGCGCTTCCAAAATCGCCTGATAGACCTGCAATTCCGTGAAACGGGGCAAAATCGTGTCGAGCAATTCCATCGGATTCGGCTCGTAAATATACGTTTTGCTGATGGTGTTTTTTGCGTGCGATACGTGCTCGACAACCGCTTGTTCATCCATCTTGCCCGGCACTAACGGCAATAGCCGCTTGATAACGGGATTTTGCACCATTGTGTTGACAAAATCGGTGTAAGCCAGAAAAACTTCATCAAATTCATGGCTCAGGAAATCATCAATGGCGATGCGGGCGATGGGCAATATGTCCAGCACGGAAGGGCGGTCAGGGATGCCGGTGAATTCTGCGACGATGTGTCTCGATGTGCGGGAAAAGAACATCCGCCCTTTGCGCCCCACGGTGATTAATGAAACGGGTTTGCCGTAATCGTTGATGAAATTGGCGGTGGCACGAATGATGTTGGAATTGTATCCCCCAGCCAGCCCACGGTCGGCGGTAATCAGGATGACACACGCTTTGTTGATGGGTCTTTGGGTGAGCAGCGGGTGCAGTTGGTCTTTCGCGCCCGGTTGCTGCGACAGATGCACCAGCACTTCCCATGCTTTTTCCGCATAGGGGCGGCTGGCGCGCACTTGTTCCTGCGCGCGTCGCATTTTTGCCGCGGCAATCATCTGCATTGCCCGTGTTACCTGCGATATATTTTTTACACCGCTAATTCTTCGTTTAATATCTCGTAATGAAGCCACCGAATACCTCGCTCACGGACGAATTATTGTTGGATGAACTTTGCGCCAGCCGTGGCGTTAAATCCTTCGATTGCGCCCTTCATTGCTGCTTCAATTTCAGGCGTCAACGCAAGTTCGGTGTTGATGGACTGCACCAAATCGGGATTATTTTTGTTGACGTGGGCACGCAATTCGTTGATGTAGGCGGTCATATTTTCCACGGAAACATCATCCGCGAAGCCATTAATCACGGCGAAAATACTCACCACTTGGTCTACCAACGGGATGGGCGCATACTGCGGTTGCTTCAACATTTCCATCAGCCGTTGCCCGCGGTCAAGCTGGCGTTTGGTTGCCGGGTCAAGGTCGGACGAGAAGAGCGCGAACGCCGCCAATTCCCGGTATGATGCCAATTCCAGACGCAAGCGCCCTGCGATTTTCTTCATAATCTTCGTTTGGGCATCGCCACCCACGCGAGACACCGACAAACCGGCGTTCACGGCGGGGCGCTGTCCGGCAAAGAACAGGTCACTTTCCAGATAAATCTGACCGTCGGTGATGGAGATGACGTTGGTGGGCACATACGCGCTCACGTCGCCCGCCAGGGTTTCAATGACCGGCAGAGCGGTCAAAGAGCCGCCGCCATTCGCTTCCGACATTCGGGATGCACGTTCCAGCAATCGGGAGTGCAGGTAGAAAACGTCGCCGGGGTAAGCCTCACGTCCGGGGGGGCGGCGCAGCAAGAGCGAAATCTGACGATACGCCCACGCATGCTTGCTGAGGTCATCATACACAACCAGCGCGTCTTTCCCCTGATCCATGAAGTATTCGCCGATGGAACAACCGGCATAGGGCGCGATGTATTGCAGCGCGGCGGGTTCGGATGCGGAAGCCGACACGATGACGGTATATTCCATCGCCCCGAATTTTTCCAGCGTTGCCATAACCTGCGCCACACTGGAACGTTTCTGCCCAATAGCAACATAAATACAGATAAGGTCTTTGCCCTTTTGGTTGATGATGGTATCAATGGCGAGCGCGGTTTTCCCGGTTTGGCGGTCGCCGATGATCAATTCACGCTGACCACGCCCGATGGGAATCATCGAGTCAATGCTGATGATACCGGTTTGAACGGGGGTATCCACGTTGTCGCGGTCAATCACGCCGGGCGCAATTTTTTCCAGCGGGTAATAAGTTGCCGATTCGATGGGACCTTTGCCGTCAATCGGGTCGCCCACGGCATTGACCACACGCCCCAGCAGGGCGTCGCCCACCGGCACGGACGCGATACGCCCGGTGCCTTTCACCAAGTCGCCTTCTTGGATGTGGGTGTAGTCACCCATAATCACCGCGCCGACCTGATCGGGGTCGAGGTTCAACGCCATGCCCGGCACGCCGCCGGGGAATTCGAGCAACTCGCTCATCATCACATCGTTCAAGCCGGAGATGCGAGCAATCCCATCCCCTATTTCCATGATGCGTCCGGTTTCTACGGTTTCTACCGGCGCCTCAAATGATTCTATCTGCTGCTTAAGTGCCGCAGTAATATCGTCTAAATTAAATCCCATATTCGCCTCCACAGTGGACGAGATAACGAGCCACACGCCCACCTAGCCCACGGATGACACATAATATTATCCGTGCGCGTGCGTGTCTATTTACGAAACTGATTTAAAGGTAGCTTCCACCGCGTTCAACTTCGCGGCAACGCTGCCATCCAAAATCTTGTCGCCAACCTGAACTATAACGCCGCCGATAATCTTCGGGTCAACCTTGAAGCGCACGTCGAGATTATCACCATATTTCGCCACAAGCTTTTCTCTGAAGGCTTGTTTTTCGTCATCGGATAATGCGACGGCGGTGGTGACAATCGTTTCCCGAATGTGAGCGGCTTGGGTCATCAGCGCCAGCAAATGGCTTTTGATGTCATCCACCAGGTGGATGTTTCCATCTTTGACGAGCGTGTAGAAGAAATTGCGGATGGATTCGGTCGTGTTTGCGGGGAGGACTTCATCCAACAATTTCTTGCGTTCACCAAAGGAGAGCGCTTGGTCATCAAGCCGTGGACCCAAATCGGGGTTGGCAACAAGCGTGTCACGCATGGTATCCATTGCAGATAGCCATGGTTCCAAAGCCAGCTCAAAAATTGCTCTGGCAAAGCCCGTAACTAACGTCGTATTTCCGTGGCTCACAGTTAGTCTCCCATCTCTGCCAGGAATTGTCCGATTAACTCGTGCTGTTTTGCTTCGGTCACGGTTTCACCAACCATTTTGCGGGTCAGGTCAACGGTGAGCATAGCCATCTGGCGGCGAATTTCAGCCTGCGCCGCCTGACGCTCGGCTTCAATTTCCGCCCGAGCTTTGGCTTTGAGTTCTTCGGCTTCTTTGCGTGCCTCGGCGAGAATTTGCTCGCGCATATCCGCAGTAACCTGCGCAATCTTCGAGGCTTCTTCCTGCGATGCGCGTCGCGCTTTTTCCAGCTCTTCCCGATATTTGGCGCGTTCCTGCTCCGCTTCCGCTTTCACCTGCTCTGCGGCAGCCAGACCGTCGGCAATTTGTTTCTTGCGTTTTTCCAGCATTTCCAAAATCGGTTTGTACGCAAACGCGCGCAATGCCACAACCAATATCACAAAGTTTATTAAATAGGCTATAATGAGCTTTACATCAAATCCAAGTGCTGCCAAAACTCATTCCTCCTTTCTTGAAAGTGTAATCTGACATACCAACCTAAATCACGAAGAGGAGGATTAGCCCAATGACCAAACCAAAGATTGCCAGTGCTTCCGAGAACGCAATCCCCACGAACATATTGGCGGTAACTTGCCCGCTCACATCCGGGTTCCGCGCGATGGACTGCAATGCCCCACTCGCAACAATACCAATCCCAATACCAGGTCCAATTGCCCCTAAACCGACTGCCAATGCAGCGCCTAACAGTTTTGCAGCTTCCACATCCATTTTAGAATTTACCTCCTAAAAATTGAGTTTAATTGGAGTTACAGTTTTATTTAACGCAAGCAAATTGCTTGTTGTTAACACTAATGCGCTTCATCTTCATGTGCGTGCGGCGTCACCGCCAGCGTGTAGAACGCCACTGACAAGATGAAGAAGACGAATGCCTGAACCAGCCCGACGAACACTTCCAAGCCCAACGACGGCAGTGCCAAAGTCAACGGCACAAGGAAGGTGAGCACCACCAGCATCACTTCGCCGGCGAAGATATTCCCGAAAAGACGGAAGGTATACGCGATGATTTTTACGAACTCACTGAGGAACTCCAGCAGACCGACCGCCGTCTCGATGAATCCGAAGGCAACCTGCCCCATCATCTCCTTGAAGTTGCGCTTGTTGCCGTGCTCATCCGGCTTAAAGGCTTTGGCAATGCCACTGAAGACGAAGAATTTCCCCACAAAGCCACCGAAGCCCAATGCCGTGAACCCGAATACCCACGCAGTCACCTGAGTGAACAAAGCGAGCATCAGGGTGTTGTTCAGGTCAGCGCTGGGGGAGCGGAAAATCGGCACGACGATTTCACCGGGTTGGCAGCCCAAAATCAACGAGCCGCCGCCTTCTCCCTCGCCTTCTGCCGCCGCAACTTCCTGCCCCGCAACTTCGTGCGGTTCACAGAAGCCGAAGCCGCCCAAGCCGGGAATCAGCCCGAACCAGTTGGAAAAAAGGACATAAAAAAAGATAGTGGTGGGTACAATGAAGAATTTCACCGCCCATTTGGGACCGGAAACGCCTTCGGTGATATTGTACAGTTGCTCCACTATCCATTCGAGCAGGTTTTGCAACCCGGAAGGTACCATTTGCATATTACGTGTTGCAAAGTATGCCATTGCAATCAACAAAATTACCACCACCCACGAGGTCAACAATGAGTTGGTAATCGGTAGTGGACCCAGGTACATATTGGGCAAATGTTCTGCGCTGACAGAAATCGGCGGTAGTTCAAACCTTAGAAACATCCCGCCAAGAACTACCAATACGACTATCCCCAATAAGTAAAGCAGGGTTTTCCCTTTCATATGTTCCGCTCCTCATCACCGTGATTTGAATTTTGCATTTGAGCTATTACACGGTACACCGCGTACAAAGAAAACGCCATTCCCACAATTGTCAAAATAAGTACCGCCCACGGGGTCGTGCCCAGTTTTTTATCGATGAAAATCCCGCTGAGAATTCCACCTAAAATGGGACACATCATCATCGTCCCGAATTTTAACGTCAAACTATAACCAATAGCAAAATGCCGAAATTGTTTGTTCTAGACCCGCTACTTTTATTTTTGTTGGTGCTACTCGCCATCGGGTGGCATCAATGTGCAAATGGCAGTCAAAGCTTGAGCGATAATACAATAATCATTATGATTTGTCCAATTGCGCCACAAGTTTTTTCTGCGACCTGCTTGCGTGACGCTTGTCACAAGAATGGTATGCCCTTCAACTTAAATCGGCATAAAACGGGCATTAAGGTCAAATAAAAATTTTCACAGCTATGGCTTGAACATCACAAAGATATATTCGTGTTTGAAGATGTAATATCCCCCCGCCAATGCGCGATACCGCCACAGGTTGGCGCTCCGTCCTTTCCCTTTTTCATTCCCCTGAATATCTTTCACGATGATGGCTTTGGTTTTAAACCCGACCCGCCGCATCCGCTCCATACACCAGAAGCCCAACGGCTGGAGTTCGCCGCCGGCATATTTATCACCGATGATGAGCGCAGCGAACCGTCCCGGCGCGAGCAATTCATACCCGTTGCGGGCAACAGTCTCGAAGGCGTCCAGAAATTCCGCCGTGGTGGGGGCGTTGGAAAGGTCATTCGGCTGGTCGGAAAATTTGATGATGTCGGCATACGGCGGATGGAGCATCAAAAAGTGCGCGTATTCGCTCCCCAGCGATTACAGCGCCGCCCGCACGGCATCCGCCGTTGTTTCCGCACCGCTGTCGCCGGTGATGAAGCGGACGTGCGTCCGCGCTTCGGCGGGAATTTTCTCGCGCACGTAGTCCACCAGTTCCGCTTTCAGTTCCACGCCCACACATTTTCGCCCCAGATTTATCGCCTCCAACGCCGATGTCCCCGACCCCAAAAACAGGTCGAGTACGATTTCGTCCTTTTTGGTGTACCGGGTGAATAATTGGGTGGCAATCTGGGGGATGTAATTGCCATGATAATCGAGCCGGTGTCCGCCGGCTTTGGCGCGGGAGGGGAAAAGCCAGAGGGAATCGGTGAAAATGTGGTCGTATGTTCGCCACCGGGTTAAATCGATATCGCTGTAACGGGGTGTTTTCGGGGGTTTACGGTCGGTGCTGTCCATAGCTCCATTATAATTAATTTTTGCCATTCACGCACAATTGCGAACGATTTTTGCGCACAAAAAAGGCGGTGAGTTGCGCTCACCGCCCGTGGACACCTCAATCGGTTAAAATTCCAGCTTGACGTTGGGGAAGAGAAGCATCTCTTCCGCGCGCCGCTGTTCATCATCCAGAAAATTATTCAATGCCACCAAAATGGGTTTTAAAGGTTGATTGTTCTGCGCGGCAGCCACATCCAGCGGCACGGAATTATCGACCGTGCAACTGGAACATCCGCCGATATGAAATGCGGCGAGCAGTTCCACCGCTTTGGGGTTGAGTTGGGTGATGGCGTCAATGGTCATATCGCCGGTGACGTGCGCCTCCCCGCGCAGCGACAATATTTCATATTTCAGCCCGGCAATTTCGTTGTTCACCGCCTTCATCGCCTCATCCGCCTCGCGGCGCAGGTTGTACACCCGACTGTTCACCTGCCCGATGCGCTCTTTCAGGGCGGCATTCTTTCGATGCGTGCGCCACGCGAACCACAGCGCGAGCAGTGAAATTCCCAACGTCACATATACCATAGCTTCCTCCATGAAAATAAAATAGTCCGTAATGCGCCCTCAAACGCACAACATCCCCGCATCGGAATGTTTATGTGATTGAGAACCACTACGGACTAATTGTGGGACAACTGTCTTGTGTTACTCAGCCGCGTCGTCTTTCTGTGCTTTTGCCGCGGCGGCAGCGGCTTTTTTCTCCGCCAGACGTTTCGCCTTCGCTTCTGCTTTGCGTTTCTTTTCCTCTTCCTCCCGCCGACGCTGTTCCGCTTTTTGGGCATACTGTGTCGGGCGGATGGATTGGTAATAGCTGGCGGGTTTCATCAGCCGAACGATGTCATGCACGTGCCCGGTTTCGCGTTCATAATCCGCCAGGGCGTATTCATGATCCATGATGATGGAATCGAAGGGGCAGAATTCGGCGCAATAACCGCAATTCATGCACATATCAATGTCAACGTAAAATTGCTTCGACTTCGAGCGCGGCTTGCCGTTTTCGTCGGTGTCGCGCACAATCCAGATGCACTGCGCCGGACACACCTTCGAGCAGATACCGCAACTGGTACAGCGCGCTTCCTCAATTTGGGTGGCGATGTCGTCGCCTTCGTAATCGGTGACCAAAAACGGCAGAAAACGGAAGTTTTCGGGCAGGGTCGGTTTTTCTTCCGGATATTGGACGGTGTAAATGCCCTTGCTTCCGGGCGCCATCCGGTAATCTGCCAGAGAGAGGGTGGCACGTTTGGGATAATATTTCAGGTCTTCAATGTAAGTTTCAAAAAAATGTTTCAGGGTAACGGATAAACCTTTTACAACGCCCAGTCCAAACATTAGCGGTCAACCTCCCCAAGAACAATATCGTGCGCGCCGAGGATGACGATAGCATCGGCGACTTTTCCATTACGACACATTTCCGGCAGTGAAGTCAGGTTCACAAACGACGACGAGCGCACTCGATAGCGCCAGGGGTTGCCGGAACCATTGCTGACGGCATAGAATCCGAGTTCGCCTTTGGGGCTTTCCACCCGACTGTACGCCTCACCGGCGGGAACGCGGGTGATGTAGCCGCCTTTGCCGCCCATAATTTCGCCCGGCTCAATCTGCGCCAACGCCTGTTCCAAAATGCGCAGGCTCTGGCGCGTTTCCAGCACGCGAATCAGATAGCGGTCGTACACGTCGCTGTTGTGCAAAACGGGGATGTCGAAATTGAAGCGGTCGTAAATGCTGTACGGCTCGGCTTTGCGGATGTCATAATTGACACCGCCCGCCCGCAATTGGGGACCGGTCACCCCGTATGCCACCAATTTTTCGGGGGAGAGATAGCCCACATCTTTGGTGCGCGCCAGCAGAATTTCGTTGTTGCTGATTAAGTCTTCCAGTTCATCCAGCGTGCGGGGCAGCGTATCTTTCACGTGGAAGCGCGCTTTGTCGAGCCATTCTTCGCTCACATCGTTTGCCACGCCGCCGAAACGCATGTAATTGTACATCATCCGCGAACCGGAAACTTCTTCAAACAGGTCTAAAATGCGCTCCCGGGCTTTGATGGCGTACAGCGCAGGGGTGAAAAATGCGCCGAGGTCATTCAACAGGAAGCCGATGAGCCACAGGTGGCTGACCGCCCGGTTCAATTCCGACATGATGACGCGAATGTATTCCGCGCGTTCCGGGACTTGTGTGCCGGTCATTTTTTCAACCAGCATGGCGTACCCGTGATTGTTGATCATCGAGGTGATGTAATCGAGCCGGTCGGTGAAAGGCATATTCATCAGCCAGCCGTTGCGCTCGCCGATTTTTTCGTGATTGCGGTGCAGATAGCCCAGCACCGGCTCCAAATCCACCACATTTTCGCCTTCCAGCGTGACCACCATACGGAAGACACCGTGGGTGCTGGGGTGCTGCGGTCCCATATTCACCTTGATGCGGTCGGTGCGCATACCGGCAATATTTTCCACGCCCTTGAGCCGGATTTCTTCCAGTTCTTCGCCGACGGGTTGCCACGTATCGGGGTCAAAATCATCAGGATAATAAACGTTCTTTTTGTAGGGATTTTTGAATTCGATGTGTTCGTGTTCACCGAGGGGCCAACGGTTGGTGAAGGGTTTGACATCTTCTTCAAAATACGGCTCTTTGAAATCTTTCCGCATCGGATACCCGCGGAAACCTTCCCACATCAGAATACGTTTCAGACGCGGATGCCCTTCAAATTTGATGCCGAAGAGGTCGTACACTTCCCGTTCCTGCAAATCGGCGCTCTGCCACACATTAATCAGCGATGGCAGGGTGGGATTTTCATCATCGGCGGGGCGGGCTTTCAGTACCACGGGTCCGCCCCAATGCCGGATGGAATACAGGTGATAGACCACCTCAAAGCGGGGTTCGCGCCCCAGATAATCCACGCCGGTTACATTGGAAAGGTAGGTGTATTCCAGCCCTTCGGTGTCGCGCAGATATTCCGCCACGGCAATCAGATGTTCCGGCTGAACCACCAGCGTCTCCGCTTCGGGGGTCACGGCGTCGGGCGCAATCGCCTCGTTGAGCCGGTCTGCCAACGCCTGCACTTCGGGGGTCGGCGTGGTATCCCATTTGGGAAGTTTCGGCGGTTTCGGCGCGCGTTTCGGTTTTTTCTTCGGCGCGTCGGCGGGGGGTTCTTCCACCACCACCGGCTGCTCGGCGGCGTGTTTCCGCTTCTGCAATTCCTGTTTGATGAGCGGGACATCGCGCGGGTCAAAAATGTCGGGACCCAGCAACGGTACGGGAATAACCTCGGAGGGGATGTCTTTATTGTACCACGGCACGGTTTTGATGGACTGCCGCTTCATTTTCTCCTGAAGCGCCACAAATCCCTGCACCAGCGAATAGGGGGTCGGCGGGCAACCGGGAATGTAAACATCCACCGGCAGGTATTTATCAATACCGGAAACGACGTTGTACCCTTCTTTAAAGGGACCGCCGCCGGAAGCGCACGCCCCCATCGCAATCACGTAACGGGGTTCGGGCATTTGGTTGTACAGCCTAACGATGTTGGGGATCATTTTTTTGGTGACTGTACCGGATACAATCATCAGGTCAGCCTGCCGGGGCGAGGCGCGCATCAGCCCCCACCCGAAGCGTTCAATGTCCAAGCGGGATGATGCCGCGCAAATCATTTCGATGGCACAGCACGCCAATCCAAACATCATGGGCCAGGTGGAATACATCCGCCCCCAATTGTAGATGGCATCCAGCGTGGTGATGAAAACGTTCTGTTTCAGCTCTTCCGGTACTTCAATCGTGTTGTCCAATGCGGGTGGAGATTCTGTCGTCATCTCAACGTCACCTTCGATACTGTTCAGAATATGAAAATTTAATAAACTTGGCTGTATGGGGTGAATGATAGCTCTGTCAAACAGCGCTCACCCTGTTAACAGCGTCACAATCTTACCACTGCCAAAAACCTTTGTCAAAAGGTCGTTTCCAGTCTGATGCCAGTAATTATCCCAATTTTTACAATTTTTATCAAATATTTGACTCCCGTATGGGTTTCTGTTACTATCCACTTCAGATTTTGTGACATTTTCCACCAAAGGGTTAAAGATATGCAAGTTACTCGTCAAAAAATAATTGATATACTCCGCGCACATGGACAAGCCACCGTAGATGAATTGGCAACTGAAGTTTCACTCACCCCGATGGCAGTGCGTCATCACCTGAATGTGCTGCAAGCCGACGGGCTGGTGCTGATTTTGCGCACCAAACAGCGGCATCGCCCCGGACGCCCGATTCAGGTATACGGATTGACCAACAAAGCTCGCAAGCTGTATCCCCAGCAATATTTGCAATTGACGGATTTGCTGGTGGACGAAATGACCGCGCGAATCGGGCAGGAAGCGGTGGACGATGTTTTCAAAGGCATCGCCGACCGGCTGGCATCGGAAGTTCCCCCCCTCGCCGATGATGCACCCATTGCCGACCGTTTTGAGGCGCTGGTGACTTTTCTGAAAGAAAAAGGGTTCGTGGCAGAATGGACGCTGGAAGACGGGGAATACACCCTGTGCCATTATGACTGCCCGTACCGTCAGTTCGCCCAAAACCATAACGCCGTCTGCATACTTGATGAACGCCTCATCACGGCGATTATCGGCAGCGAGCCAATTCGCCAGCTTTCCATTGCGCAGCATCAGGAAATGTGCAAATATGTCTTCCCGAAGTTGGCACCCCCTGACAAAATTTCGCCCGCCACATAAATAGAGCCGTTGGCAAACGGCAATTTTCGCTGTAAACCGCTATGAGTTTTAGACACACCGCATCTTTTGAGGTAAAATCACTCCACTAATCTTGAATGTTGGGCGTGAACTTATGAAAGATTCCTACAGTCGAGAAATCAACTATCTCCGTATCTCACTCACCGACCGCTGCAACTTACGATGTGTGTATTGTATGCCCATGCGGGGGCTTTCTTTTGTGCCCAATGACCAATTACTTTCCCCCGCGGAAATTGAAGCGGTGGTGCGCGCCGCCACCGAAACCGGGTTCAAAAAAGTCCGGCTCACCGG
>JAJRSQ010000288.1 GCA_024278725.1 Chloroflexota bacterium | reverse complement strand
GGCGCGCATCAAACCGGATGGGAAGTTGAAACTCAACGGGTATGAGGGTTCAATTCACCAGTTGGGGAAAAAACTTTCGGGCGGCAGTCCGTGCAACGGATGGAAACACTGGTATTTTGAAGATGCCGACGGCAATCTCCATCCGATTGACCGCCTGCGGGAAAAAATCCGCCATCAATCTTCCACCGCGCCCGACTGATTGGCGACATCAAGCAACTGAAGTTCAAGGCTCAGAACTTAAGCCGGCTTTGGCTTTCAGCCCTGAAATTTATTTCGGGGCAGTATAACCGAACGAGCGATTTCCCAAAAGCAGAAACGTCAACACAACCTAATCTTTCACCACCGCCACCGCTTCGATTTCCACGCGCGCGCCGAGCGGCAGCGCGGCAACTTCCACCGCACTGCGGGCGGGCGGGTTTTCGGAAAAGAATTCGGCATACACGCCGTTCATCGCGGCGAATTCGCCCATATCCTGCAAAAAGACGGTGGTCTTCAGCACCGAGTCCAGTCCCGCACCCGCCGCTTCCAGCACGGCTTGCAGGTTTTCCAGCGCGCGACGAGTCTGCGTTTCGATGTTATCTTCGACCATTTTGCCGGTCGCGGGGTCAAGCGGAATTTGCCCGGCGGTGTACACAAACATCCCGACACGGGTCGCCTGCGAATACGGACCCACGGCGGCAGGGGCTTTTTCAGTGTGGATGGTAGTTTTTCTCATAACACATTCCTTTTTTGAAACATAATCTGACGTGATACGTGAAAATCACGCATCACGCTTTCACGTTTCACACGCTATTTAGCCACAATATTGACCAGTTTTCCCGGCACGTAAATTTCTTTGATGATATTTTTGCCCTCGGTATATTTTTGCACCCCGGGCAGCGCTTTGGCGGTGGCGATGGCGGTTTCGCTATCCACATCGGCGGGGGCGTTGAAGCGTTCGCGGACTTTGCCGTTGACCTGCACCACAATGGTGATTTCGTCCTCTTTCGCCAATTCCGCGTCCCATTGGGGCCACGTTTGCAGATGCACGCTCTCGGTATGTCCCAGCCGATGCCACATCTCTTCGGCAATGTGCGGGAAGCCGGGCGCCATCAACAGCACCAGTGTTTCAATCGCTTCCGTCCAATCGGGGGAATTGACCAGCGCGGTGGTTTTGGCTTTTTGCAGATAGTTGTTGTATTCCATCAGCCCGGCGACCATGGTGTTGAATGAAAAATCGCTCAAATCACGGGTCACCCGTTCGATGGCTTGGTGTTGTTTTCGTTTCAATTCACGCCATTGTTTTTTGGATGGCTCACCCGTCACATCCGCCGTTTCGCCGGTGACAGTATCCCACACTTTTTCCAAAAAACGCTGGATGCCCAAAATGCCGGTGCTGCTCCAGGGTCCACCCTGTTCCCACCGGAAGCCGAACATCAGATAGCCGCGCACGGTGTCCGCGCCGTAAAGCTTCACAAATTCATCGGGGTTGACCACGTTCCCCCGACTTTTGCTCATCCGTTTGCCGTCTTCCGCCAGAATGATGCCCTGATTGAAGAGCCGCACCATCGGCTCATCAAAATCGACAATACCCATGTCACGCATGGCTTTGGTGAAAAAGCGGGTGTACAGCAGATGCATGGTGGCATGTTCCACCCCGCCGGTATATTGGTCAACCGGCAGCCAGTATTTGCCCTCGTCCGGGTTGAAGGGCATATCATCCAGCGATAGGGTGTCGTTTTCTTTCCAATGCGCGTCCATAAAAGCATATTGATACCAGCTGGAGCACATGAAGGTGTCCATGGTGTCGGTTTCGCGCTCGGCGGGCGCGCCACATTTTGGACATGTGGTTTTGCGGAAGCCATCGTGGAATTTCAACGGCGATTCGCCGGTGGGCAAAAATTCGACATCCTCCGGCAGGGTGACGGGCAATTCTTCCGCCGGGACGGGGACGATGCCGCATTCCAGGCAGGTGATCATCGGGATGGGTGCGCCCCAGTAGCGTTGGCGGCTGATGAGCCAGTCGTGCAGGCGGTAGGTGACCGCCGCTTTGCCGATGCCCTGTTCCTCCAGCCAGCGGGTGACGACGCGCCGCCCTTCGTTCTCGGCGGTGATGTCGGCGGGCAAGCCGTATTCGGCGGCAACTTCGGGCGTCCATTCGTCCAGACTGTATTTCGCCAGCGACACCGTACCGTCGAACTGCCCGCTGTTCACCATCCGACCGGGTCCGGTGTATGCCGCTTCCAGCTCGCCGCCGTCCCAATCGGGGGGTTCAATCACCACGGTGATGGGCAGATTGTATTTTTTGGCAAAGGCGAAGTCACGTTCATCGCCACTGGGAACCGCCATAATCGCCCCCGTGCCGTAACCCATCAGCACATAATCGGCAATCCAGATGGGGATGCGGGCTTTATTGACCGGGTTGATGGCATACGCGCCGGTGAAGACTCCCGTCTTTTCCTTCTCGGTGGACATGCGTTCAATGTCGGTTTGGCGGGTGGCGGCGGCGATGTACGCCTCCACGGCGGCGCGCTGTTCGTCCGAAACCAGCTCATCCACCAGCGGATGTTCCGGCGCCATCACCATGAAGGTTGCGCCCCACAGCGTGTCGGGACGGGTGGTGAAGACGGGCAGCTCGTGCCCGCCGATTTCAGTTTTGAACACGACTTCCGCGCCTTCACTGCGTCCAATCCAATTTCGCTGCAATGTTTTCACCCGTTCGGGCCATTCCAGCTTCGAGAAATCGAGCAATTCATCCGCGTAAGCGGTGATTTTGAAGAACCACTGGTTCAGATTCTTTTTGATGACCGGCGTGCCGCACCGCTCGCACACCCGGTCGTCGCCCCAAACCTGCTCGCGCGCCAGCGTGGTGTTGCAGTTCGGGCAGAAATCCACCGGCGATTCTTTTTTGTATGCCAGCCCGGCATGATACAGCTTCAGGAAGAACCACTGCGTCCATTTGTAGTAGCTGGGGTCGCAACTGGCAATTTCCCGTTCCCAGTCGAACATCGTGCCCATGGAGCGAAGTTGTCCGCGCATTCGCTCCATGTTGGCGTAAGTCCAATTCAGGGGATGCAAGTTATGTTTGATGGCGGCATTTTCGGCGGGCAAACCGAAGGCATCGAAGCCCATCGGGAAGAGGACATTTCTCCCGCGCATCCGCATCCAGCGCGCGCGCACATCGGAAGGAACCATGGCGTACCAATGTCCCATGTGGAGGTCGCCCGACGGGTACGGGAACATGGTGAGGGCATAATATTTTTCTTTTGAGGGGTCAACCACGCTGCGATACAGCCCGGTTTCCGCCCACTGCTTTTGCCATTTCGGTTCAACTACCTGTGGATTGTATGCGTCGGTCATAAAACATCTCCAAACCAATATTATTGATGATTATCGGCTAACCTGCCTGCCGTTTTTCTGCGGTCACTTCATGGACGTTCCAATTTTCGTCCACCCATAACCCGATGACCGCCATATCTTCAAATTGTTGACGCAAAAATTGCATCGCCTGTTTTATCTGCGCAATTTGCGTCGCTTCCGGCACCGGATTTCCGGCACAATCATAATGCCCGACAATCGCCATGCCAACGGAAGCATGTCGCTCAATCGAAATCGTGACTCTATCCAGAATATTTTGACGGATGGACATATCCGCTTTTTCGTCCGCCAGAATCCGGTTCGGCCCGGGTTCGGTGATGGTGTCAACATATTCGGCGTTGAAATACCGCTGAAGATACCGGATGACGGGCAATTGAATGCGCCCATCCATACAGTTGATGGCTGTACAAAATTGCATATCGTTTTCCCGTTGCCGGCTATCGGGCATCAGCCACCTTTCCGACCAATGCCCGACACCCGATAAACTACTTCACCGGCGTGAGCCAACCGTAACGGTCTTCTTTTTCTCCGGTCAAAATGCCGAAGAATTCTCCCTGCAAGGCTTTGGTGATGGGTCCGCGCGACCCCGCGCCGACGGGTTGTCCGTCCACGCTTTTGATGGGCGTGACTTCGGCGGCGGTGCCGGTGAAGAAGGCTTCATCGGCAAAGTACAGCATTTCGCGCGGGATTTGCTGCTCAACCACTTCAATGCCCCGGTCTTTCGCCAATTGCAGCACATAACTGCGGGTGATGCCCGACAAAATCGAGTTTCCGAGTGGCGGCGTGTAAATTTTTCCGTCATACACCACAAAAATATTTTCGCCGCTTCCCTCGCTGACATAGCCGTTGGTGTCCAGCACAATGCCTTCCACATAGCCGTGGCGTTTCGCTTCCATCACCACCAATTGTGAGTTGACATAGTTGCCGCCCACTTTCGCCATTGCGGGATGGGTATCGGGCGCCATGCGCCGCCAACTGCTCACCCCCACATCCACGCCGACTTCGATGGCTTCCGGTCCGAGGTATGCGCCCCATTCCCAGGTGGCGATGATGGTTTCAACCGGGCAGGCAGTCGGGTTGACACCCAACGTTTCGTATCCGCGGAAAACCAACGGGCGAATGTAGCAGGCTTCGTGCCCGTTCCGTTTGACGGTCGCCAAAATAGCGTCAGAAATTTCCTGATGAGTGAACGGAATATCCATGCGAATCACCTTCGCGGAATTGAAAAGCCGTTTCACGTGCGGTTCAAGCCCGAGGACGGCGGTTCCCTGTTTGGTGTGATACGCGCGGATGCCTTCAAAAACGCTGCTGCCATAATGCAAAACATGCGCCAGCACATGCACCTGTGCGTCATCCCACGGCACAAATTCCCCGTTGAACCAAATTACATCAGATTTTGGAATAGCCATCATTGCCTCCTTTTTTCATGTTACGTTTTTGTGAACAGTGGACATTTTTATCCGCATCCCTTGTACGTTTTGCACAAGGCACGCATCAATATTGTAACCAAAAACTCACAAAACGTAAATAATTGGTGAACAAAAAAATCCCTCATCCAAAAGGGACGAAGGATTCTCCGCGGTACCACCCGGTTTGGTAACATATAAAAAGGTGGAGCTGAGGGGACTCGAACCCCTGACCTCTTGAATGCCATTCAAGCGCTCTCCCAACTGAGCTACAGCCCCGTAGATATGTTACCCGCTTTACGGCACGGTAACGGGTGCGAACCGGCAACAACTAGCCTGCGGATCATTGTTGCAGCTTGTGAACGAGTTCAATCTGCCGCACTCCCCGAGGGCGCATACGTCTGTCTTTCAGCCGGTGAACAGACTCTCTGCGGGGATGATTTACTACTTTCACGCCTTGCTTTTTGGTTATGGTGGAGCTGAGGGGACTCGAACCCCTGACCTTCGCATTGCGAACGCGACGCTCTCCCAGCTGAGCTACAGCCCCTTTTGGACAAGCGGAAGTAGTATATCCAAAAGCACTGATTTGTCAAGATTGCTATTTTGCCATGCGCAACTTTTCATCACACAAAACGATACGCCGTTTCATCCTCATATTCATCTTCGGCATCGGTATAAGTGGGGTAGCGCAAATAACCGATTGCCCGGTCATTTTTCCCGTCCATCACCACTTCCAGTATCTTTCCACCCGTCACTTGCGGCACATTGATGACCTTCACATATTGCGCCATCTCCGCATCGCGCGGGGAAAGTTCGCCCAGCACGTTGGGCGCGCCGTTGAAAAACTGCCAGTTGAACACCGACCCTTCCGCCTGCGGATAAATCGGCAGCGGATAGATGTTGGCTTCCACCAAATCCTGAAAGAAATGCGTGCCGTATGACACTTCCGGCGTTTTATTGTTGCGCTGAATGGCAATTTCCCCCAAAATGGCGGTGTTGAAAATATCAACGTAGGTGACTTTCACCCCCAAATCCACATTCGAGCTGCCCCAGCGCCCCGGTCCCAGCAAAATAAATTTCTTGCCCGCCAAGATATTGTTCACCCGGCTCACCACCCGTCCGATTTCCAGTTTTTTGGTCAAATCCGACAGAGCGTTGTATTCATGCGGGTCAACATACACAATATATTCAATATTGTCCACCTGCCCGGACGGCGTCCATTTGTGGGTGGTGAAAACCACATCATTGTGCGGCACATCTCTGGGATAATCCACCTGCTCCATGAAGGTATATTCGTTGAGCGGGCGGCACTGCAAAATGTAAATCTTGAAGTCGGGATAAGGATAATCGGGAATGATTTCCACGGCGAATTCCATATCCACCGGCGATTTATACGCCCGTCCCAGCTTTTTCAGAATGGTGCGCATAATTGCCACAAAGCTGGTGTTGCGCAAAAGGTTGTCGAAGGTGAGCACCATTTTATCCGCGTCCAGCCCGCCCCCCAACGCCACAATCGGCTGCAAATAATCCCCTTTGTCTATGGATGCCAGATATTGGATAGCGGGATAATCGTCCCCAATCACATCGGCGACGCGCAACGTCTTGAAGGTATTGTCCTTCAAATCGAGGACATCCACAAAATGCTGAGAGTAGCGCATCACTTCGGCGCGGCTGGTTTCCGGGCGCAGCGACGGGTGGCTCAACGCCACCATACGGGGATAGTCGTCCACCACGCGGTCAACGGCGCGGGTTCCCAACCCCCACACCAAACGCAAAAATCCGGTTTTCCGTTTGATTTTCTGATTCCAGCGGAACGGATTGTGGCTGAATCCGACCCCCGCCAGCGTCGGGAAATAGTATTGCTTGTAGCGCGTTCCCACCACCGTTTGAATGAGCACCGCCATCCGTTCATCGTAATCGAGCAAGCCCTGATTTTTGCGGTACAGCATCGCATCGGGGTTGATGGTGCTGGCGTACACCTGTTTAATGGCGTGGAGAAAATCGCGCAGATTTTCTTCATCCGTCCCCTGATTCGGGCAGAAGAAACTATCGTATTTTCCGGCAAAGGCAGTTTCAAAACGGTCTTCCAGCAAACTCGACGAGCGGACAATCACCGGTTGTCCGCGCAGCGGTTTCAGAATTTTGCTCAACTCCTCCACAATCTTCGGCGAGAATTTCCCGCCCAGATACCCTTTTTTGATGCCCTCGAACTCGGCTTCAATCTGGTCAATCGGCTTGTATTTCTGATTCATATATCCCGACAACCCGTTGGTGGACAGGAAATCGTAAAATACATCCGCGCCGATATAATAGGATTCCGGCATGGTCACGTGGCGGCTCACATCCACTTTGTCATCGGGGTGGGGGGTGGTGAGAATTTTATACGCCAGATGCATCCCCGCCGCTTTGCCGCCGATTTTCCCGCGCCCCACCCGGTGGTCGAGAATGTGGCGCAGGTCGTCCATGGTGAAATATTCGCGCGAGACCCCCACAAAGCGGAGCTGGTCGCTGATAAGCCCTTTGGTGATGACCACCTGAATTTCCCGCAGGTGATGTTCGTATTTTTTGCGCTCTTCGGGGGGCAATTTTTCGTAATCTTTGGTTTTGGAAAGCAGAATCGCCCACGGCGCAAGCTCCGGGTTGAAGGTCAGCACCGAATCGGGATGGACGGAGTGCTGTTTGAGCGTATTGCGCACCAGTTCCATGAATAAATCGTGCGGCAAATTATACGCGAAATAAAAATCGGTCAGGTGGTCGCGGATTTTTTGCACCCGCCGCTCCCACGTTTCGTTGGTTTCCTGACTGTACGGGTCGGTCAATCCCTCCCGGAGCTGCGATTGCACCGCCTTGCTTTCCACTTCCTGTTCAAACGCCACCGGGCTGATAATCCGCCGCCGAAACATCTCTTCGCGCATACGCTCGCGGATTTGGTCAGCAAGGATGGGAAATTGCGACAATTCCAAATATATCTTCAGAATTTTGGAACTTTTCATTGAGATTTCAGCCATGTTGCCCTACCCTCTAATTGGTGTATCTGTATGATACGTGCAGACGGGCATTGCGTCAAGTGAATTTTTGCCATAAAAATAGGGACACGATGTCTCGTGCCCCTATGGATATTATTTTGTTTCCCCATCCCGCTTCAAAAAGAAAACGGGAACGAAAATCAGGTTACACCCAGCCGCGTAATTTCATCGCTTCGGCAACCCGGCTCACCGAAACCAGATATGCCGCCAGCCGATTGTGGACGTTTTTGCGCTGTGCCATATCATGCACGGCGTGGAACGCGGCGGTCATTTTGTGGTCAAGCCGCTCATGCACCAGTTCGACGGGCCAGTAGAAATCGTAGGCGTTTTGCACCTGCTCGAAATAGCTCACCGTCACACCGCCGGCATTGCACAAAAAGTCGGGGATGACGTAAACGCCATTTTTGTGCAGGATTTGGTCGGCGTCGGGGGTGGTGGGACCATTCGCCAATTCGGCGACGATTTTCGCCTTGACGTTGGCGGCGTTGGCGGCGGTAATCTGGTTTTCCAACGCGGAGGGGAAGAGTACCAGCACGTCCAGTTCCAGCAATTCTTCGTTGCTGATGGCTTTTGTGCCCGCCAGCCCGGTCACCGAGCCGGTATCGCGTTTGTGCTGAAGGGTGGTTTCAAAAGCCAGTCCGTCGGGATTGTACACCCCGCCCCGCGAATCGGAGACGGCGACCACTTTCATGCCCAGAATTTCCACCGCCAGTTGATGCGCAAATTGTCCGGCATTGCCATAGCCTTGAATGGCGGCGGTTTTGCCCTGCAAATCTATGTTCAGCACTTTGCCCGCTTCGCGCACGCAGAAAATACCGCCGCGCGCGGTGGCATCGCCGCGCCCCTGCGACCCGCCGAGTTCCAGCGGTTTGCCGGTAATCATCCCCGGCACATTATAGCCGCGAATGACGCTGTATTCGTCCATCATCCACGCCATAATTTGCGGCGTGGTGTACACGTCGGGGGCGGGCACGTCGGTTTCTTCCCCCAGGATTTTGTTGATTGCCCGAATATAACCCCGCGACAACCGTTCCAATTCACCCATCGAAAGCTCTTTGGGGTTGCAGATGACTCCACCCTTGCCGCCGCCCAGCGGAATATCCACCACGGCGGTCTTCCACGTCATCCATGCCGCCAGCGCGCGCACGGTGTCGATGGTTTCATCGGGATGAAAACGGAGTCCCCCTTTCGTCGGACCTCGGCTGTCGTTATATTGCACGCGGAAGCCTTTGAACACTTTTACACTGCCGTCATCCATCCGCACGGGGATAGTCACATGCAGTTCCCGGCGCGGTTCGCGCAACAGAGCGTGCGTCGCCGGGTCAAGCGCCAAAATCCGGGCGGCTTCATCCAACTGGGCTTGTGCAATTTGGAAGGGGTTTAAATTTTCAGTCATGTTTTTTCACCTCATTCATTGAGCGTTTGAAAAAAGTTGATAGAAACAAAAAAAACGAGCCCGTTTTCGGGAAACTCGTCTACCGCCAAATATCATTCGGTCTCTTTGTCACCTCCTCGTGAAAATGCGACCCATCACTCGTGTTTTATCAGAAAAAATTATACCACATCCCGCCAAAAACCAAATTTTTTATCGCGTTTTTGGCGCGGCGCGGTCAATACGGCACATGCGAATATCCCCGTCCGCGCCGCCGTAACCGATGCCACAACGACACCAGCGATAACCGCAGCCCTTCAACGATGCCCAGCGGCGTGGACCCGGGCGTCCGTTTCGGCAGTTCCAGCGTGATGGTGGGGGGATAAAACACCGTCACGGTGACATCTCCCAGCCATTCGTACGATTCCACAAATGTATCGGGGGCGGTGTTGAAAATATTGCCCGCGAGCCGGTAGAAAGAATCCGTCATCAACATGTATTCACCGGCGGGGACGGAATTTTTCAGCAGCCGATGCACCAAAATCACGTCTTCACCCGCCAGTTCTTCAAATTGCTTCACCGTTTTGAAGACGGCTTCGCCGGCGTGCAGAAACGCTTTCAATTGCAGGTGATGAATGTTTGAGCAAGCGTCGCACGGACATCCCCCCGCCCCGTGGGTGATGAGCGATTGTTGTTTCAATTTGAAGGCATCAAAAAATCGCACCACCTGATGTGCGACATCCCCCGCGACTTCATACGGCTTGCCGGTAATTTCGGTGAACAAAAAGACGGCATCGCCCTCCAACTTGTTCAGTTGCAGGGGATATTGCGCCGAATCGATGACCGATTCCAGCAGTTCGGAGATGATTTCTTCAGCATGTAAAACGCTGGTGCGATGGAAATTCAGAAATTGGGTGTACCCGCTGATGTCCACCATCACTCAAATAACGGGCTTCACCTGCATTTTTGCCATAATTTTCCCGGTGTCATTCGCTCATTTTTTGGCGGAGGCGTTGTTCCGCGATTTTGGGGTTCGCTTTGCCCCGGCTGGCGCGCATCACCTGCCCCACCAAAAAGCCGACGATTTTTTCCTTCCCGCCTTTGAATGCCGAGACCGCGTCAGGGTTTTCCGCCAGCACGCGCGTCACCAGTTCATCCAACGCCGAAAGGTCGTTAATTTGCCGCAACCCTTTCGCCTCGACGATGGCGTCGGGGTCGGCGCCGGTGCGCCACATTTCCGCCAACACATCTTTTCCCGCCAGCCGGTTGATGTCTCCTTTTTCCACCATTTCCATCAGCCGCACAAAATTTTGCGGGGTGATGTTGATGGCGGTGACATCCAGCCCGCTTTCGTTCAGCAGGCGGAAAATTTCGCCGGTCATCCAATTGCCGACGGTGCGCGGCGAGATTTTTCCCGCGCCCGCCGCCACCACCGCTTCAAAATACTCGGCGCGGTCGCGGTTTTCGGCGAGCACGGCGGCATCCTGCGGCGGCAATGCCCATTCCACCGTGTACCGCTCAACTTTCGCGGCGGGGAGTTCGGGGAGGGATGCCGCCAGTTCGGCAATCCACGCTTCATCCAAGTGGAGGGGCGGCAAGTCCGGTTCGGGAAAATAACGGTAGTCGTGCGCGTCCTCTTTGCTGCGCTGAACAACGGTGCGCCCGCGATTTTCGTCCCAGCCCATGGTCACCTGTTCCACCTGCCCGCCCGCCTCCAGCACGGCGGTTTGGCGTTCAATTTCATAGGCGATGGCGTTGCGCACGGTGCGGAAAGAGTTGAGGTTTTTCACTTCCACTTTTGTGCCCCAAACATCGGAATCCACCGGCTTGAGCGAGAGGTTCACTTCGCAGCGCATCGCGCCTTTTTCCATATCACCGCTGGAAACACCCAGATAGCGCACAATTTGCCGCAATTGCGACACGTAGGCGTATGCCTCATCGGCGGAGCGGATGTCCGCTTCGGAGACGATTTCCATCAGCGGCACACCGGCGCGATTCAAGTCCACCAGCGAGCCGCCATCCACGTGGGTGAGTTTGCCGGTGTCTTCCTCTAAATGGACGCGGGTGATGCCGATGGTCTTACGTTGCCCGTCCACATTAATCTCCAGCTTCCCGGCGGTGCAGAGGGGTAATTCATATTGAGAAATCTGATACCCTTTCGGCAAATCGGGATAAAAATAGTTTTTACGGGCGAAAACATTGTGCGGGTGAATGGTGCAATTGAGCGCCTGCCCGGTCATAATGGTGAACGCCACCGCCCGGCGGTTGATGACGGGCAGCGCGCCCGGCAACCCCAAACAGACGGGGCAAACATTGGTGTTCGGCGCGGCGGAAAAAGCGTCGGCGGAACACCCGCAAAACATTTTCGTCTCGGTTTGCAGCTCAATGTGGACTTCCATTCCAATTACAGCTTCATAAGTTGTCATTTCGGCACGACCGTCCTAAAATTACAGTATTGTGGTGATTCTTTTGTCGGGTCATTATAATACTGACCGGATAAAAAGTGAAACCGAGTCAATCAACTATTTTTTTATGCACAAGGAGCAAAAGCGACAATGACGTCAGTCGAACAGTTAGCCAAGAATCCGGGTGCCAGTTTTCTGGCTAGCGCGCAAGAAAGCCTGAAGAAGGCAGCATTGGCACTCAATCTCGACCCGAACATTTACGCGATATTGAAAACCAATAGCCGCGCATTAATCGTTTCCCTCCCCGTTGAAATGGATGACGGACACATTGAGGTGTTCACCGGATACCGTGTCCAACATACCACCGCCCGCGGTCCCGCCAAAGGGGGCATCCGCTACCACACATCCGTCACGCTGGAAGAAGTTTCCGCGCTGGCGCAATTGATGACGTGGAAATGCGCGCTGGTGAACGTGCCGTTCAGCGGCGGCAAGGGAGGCATCGCCGTTGACCCCCGCAAGCTGTCGGAGAATGAATTGCGCCGGATGACCCGCCGTTACACCTACGCCATCAGCCCCATCATCGGACCCAAAACCGACATCCCCGCGCCCGATATGAACACCAATGAGCGCACCATGAGCTGGATTTCGGACACCTATGCCATTATCACCGGCGAGAGCAACAGCGAAATTGTCACCGGCAAGCCGGTGAATCTGGGCGGCAGTCTGGGGCGCATCGACGCCACCGGGCTGGGCGTCGCCATTTCGGTGAAAGAAATTCTCAAGCGCGCCGGGAAAGACCTCACCGAATGCACCACTGTGGTGCAGGGATTCGGGAACGTGGGCACGTGGAGCGCGCGTCATATCGCCGAAATGGGCATCAAGATTGTTGCCGTCAGCGATATTTCCGGCGGCTATTACAATCCCACCGGATTGGACATTGAAGAAATGGTGCAGTACGTGAAAGAGAGCAAAGAGCGCACGCTGGAAGGTTATACCGCTCCCGGTCTGAGCACGCTCAGCAATTCGGAATTGCTGGAACTGGACTGTGATGTGCTGGTTCCCGCGGCGATGGAAAACCAAATCACCCAAGCCAACGCCGACAGTATCCGCGCGAAATTCATTGTGGAAGGGGCGAATGGTCCCACCACGCCGGAAGCGGACGCCATCCTGAAAGAACGGGGTATCATTGTTGTGCCCGATATTCTGGCGAATGCCGGCGGGGTGGTGGTGAGCTATTTTGAATGGGTGCAGGGGCGCGAAGGGTTCTATTGGGATGTTGAACTGGTGCGCGAGCGATTGCATCATTTCATGGAAGCCGCATTCAACGATATGTACGATTTCAGCGAACACCGCGATGTGACCCTGCGGCAAAGCGCGATGATGCTCGCCGTGCAGCGCGTCGCTGATGCGATTGCGATGCGTGGCGTCTTCCCGTAAACCTGCAAATGGAGATTAGAGATTGGTAATTTGGAGATTCGTCCAATCTCCAATCGCCAATCTCCATTTACCAATGACAACTTTTTGGCAGAAGGTTTGGCGCTGGGTGCTGGGTGAACCGATTTCATCCGCGCCCGCGCCAACTTTTTCACCCCCGAAAACTTCACAGCCGAAACCGAAACCCGTACCGCCGCCACCGAAGCCCCCCACCCGAACCATTATCACCGGCACGGGCGATACCCTTTTTGCGCTGGCGAAAAAACATCGCACCACCGTGCAGGCGATTGCCCGCCTGAATCGTATCCGCCCGCAAACGCCCTTGCGAGCCGGTCAGCGGCTGGTGATTCCCGATTTTGATGCGGGAAACATGGCGGCATCCGCCCCGGAAACAGATTTCATCGCCCCGAAAAATATACCGGTGAAAAAGCCCGCGCCCCCGCGAGCCGCCACCCGCCCGCCGAAAAGACCATTCCCCCAAAAAATACCGCCCGCCCCCGCAAAGAAACCCGCCGCGCCGAAACCCGCGCCCGAAAAACCGTTCATCCTCCCCGCCGACGCGGTTGCCGCGCTGTACCTCAGCCATCACGGATTGGGGGTTGCGGCGGAACGGCAGGCGCTTTTGGCGTGGCTGGATGAATCATTTTTCAACACGCTGGTGATTGATTTTAAAGATGATTGGGGCTATTTGAGCCATCCCGTGCCGAATGGGTTGGCGCAAATGTCCGGCGCGCAACGCTGGACGACGCAGGATTT